>JBFMCF010000038.1 GCA_040754625.1 bacterium
TTACCCATGCGTTTATTGTTGCCTGTTCTTTTTCTGTCAAAACTATAGTTTCAGCTATCCTGCACATGAAACCATTATACATTATATTTTAGTATAAGTAAAGTTATTTATGCGACACTACACTAGTGATATTAACTATTTGAATCATCTCTTCATATATTTATTTAAAATAATCCTACCTCCATAAATCAATATCCGGTATCCGTTGTTTTCCGAGTACAATAACTATTGTCCTTACACATCTTAACCTGCTACATAACGGTAAATTAACAAATGCTGCAGTTTTACTTTTTGGTAAAAATCCTCATAAGTTTTTTCTACAAGCTGAAGTTAAATGTCTTCAGTTATCGGGTACTGAAGTTGCTAAGCCATTTCCATCATATAAAATTTATGACGGTAACTTATTTGAACAGGTAGATAAGGCGGTTGGTTTTGTACTGGATGTCATTAAACAGGCGGTTGTACAGCAGGAAGATACACCGCAGTTTAAACGGCCTTTTGAAATTCCGGTCTTCGCGATTCATGAAGCGATAGTCAATGCAGTTGTCCATAGAAACTATAATGTAACTTCAGGGGTTCAGGTTATGGTTTTTACTGACCGTGTTGAGATATGGAATTCCGGCAGTCTTCCGCCGGAGTTGAGTGTTGAAGATCTTAGAAAACCACATACATCGTTTCCGGCTAATCTGCTCCTTACAAATACGCTTTATCTTGCTGATTATATTCAAAGAGCAGGGTCAGGAACGTTAGAGATGATTAAGCAGTGTAAGGTGCAGGGATCACCTGAGCCGGAGTTTGTTTTGATAAGGAATGTTGAGTTTAGAACGATTCTTCCCAGGGATATCTATACGGAAAATGTTTTGGCCAAGATGGGTTTAAATGAACGTCAGATTAAAGCTATTCAGTATGTTAAGGAAAAAGGCAAAATTACAAACTGCGAATATAGACAGTTAAACAATGTTTCCGATGAGGGTGCAAGGCGTGATCTGGAAACGCTTTTAAAGAAAAAAATATTCAGAACGCAGGGTAGAGGCCGTAGCCTGAGTTATATAATATAAGCTGCAAAGTGGCGATTAGTTGGCGTTTAGTTGGCGATTGTGGCGATTAGTTGGCGATTGGGCTTTCGGGGTTTGGTACCTATTATGTTTTAAGGGGCACTAAAGGGGCTGGGGTTTCTTACCTTGGCCGAATTATTAACGCCATAAACACGCCAAACACGACATTGGTTGGTGATTATAGTGATTAGGAGTTTTTTAAAACGGAGTTACCAGCAGAGGCACTTTTTGTGCACATAAATGGGACATAAAGGAACATAAGAGCACTAAAGGGGTCGGATGTTTGTCTGATAATAAATCTTTCGGATTTACAGAAATTTTTTATTGGCACTAATAGAAATATTAGTTACCGGGATTTGCAAGATTTTGTTGATATAGGTATTTTGAAAGCGCAAGGTGAGCGCAAAGGGTGAATTGAAATAAGGTTTTGAATAAAACCGCCTTTTTGGAATTGAAAAATTTAGTTGCCAAAGGTATCTTATTGAAAGAAGGTACAAGGAAGAACGGTAATTTATAGAGTAAAAAGGTAACGATTTAGGTAACGATTTATAAGGTAGAACCGGGAAAGGAGTTTATTATATATTGAATCCTGTTTATAGGGGACAAAAGGGGTTTAGGATGGAATCGTTAATAAATATCCCAAATATAAGTTGACGCAAGATGGACGTAGATACTCGGATTAATTAACTTTATAACCAAAGTTTTTTGTAAGGATAAACCATGGCCAATATTTATCAATTAAAAATTACTTTAAATGACAGCAACCCGCCTATCTGGAGACGGATTCTTATAAAATCCGACATATTGTTGCCCGACTTACATAAGATTATCCAGACAGTGATGGGCTGGACTAATTCGCATTTACACGAGTTTGATATTAATGGAAGGATTTACGGCCTGCCGGAGAATGATGAATTTGAAGATGAAAATAGGATCACCGATTATTCTTCAGTCAAACTGGACAGTTTAATCACTAGGGAGAATGAGCAGTTTATATACGATTATGATTTCGGAGATTTTTGGCGGCATACCATTTTATTGGAAAAGATTTTACCCGTAGAGAAAAAAGTTTATTATCCAAAATGTATTGATGGGATGGGACACTGTCCACCGGATGACTGCGGCGGAATTCATAGATACGCGGAGATATTAGAAATAATTAAAAACCCCGGCAACGACGAATACGAGGAAATGATGGAATGGCTGGGGGATGAGTTTGATCCCGAATATTTTAATTTGGATGAAATCAATAAATTGTTGAAGCGAAGAGATTATGGTTGCATAGAGTTGGATGATTGAAATAACCTGAATTTATTCATCCGATAAACAGGAAAAGATAAAACCATCAAACCTTTTGACTATTTATCAATCCCAAAAGCATTTTTGAAATTACTTCATATTTATGATATAAATTTTTAAATATTTCTTCTGTTAATTGTTTTTCCTCTAAAATTATTTCCAGCAAAGAAACACATTCATAAACTGAACCTCTGACAATAATATAGAAGTTTCTCTTATCCGCTTTGGAGAATCGGCCGCTTCCTTCCGCAATATTTATGACGATGCTTATTGAGGCTCTCCGTAATTGATCTTTAAGATAGCGGTCGATCTGTTTATTGTTTTTGAGGAAGCGTAAAATTTCTTTATTGGCTTCTTTTGATTTCTTGTAGACTTCCAAGTTTTCAAAATCGAACATAAAAGATTGTCGTTTGTGTGTGTAATTTGTAGTTAGGGCAAAAATTTTCGCTCTTGCTCCTAAATACAATCAATCCATACCTTGCGCAAATTACAAAATACAAATTACTAATTACACAAAATTTCCGCTTGCGAAAATTTTTGGTGCCGGAGGTCGGAATCGAACCGACATGAGCTTGCGCCCGGAGGATTTTGAGTCCTCTGCGTCTACCAGTTTCACCACTCCGGCGTTTGGAATTATTGCAGGGGCACAGCTTGCTGTGCCCGTTTTTATTAATCAATTATTTTACATATTTTTAGGTTAAAGTCAACCGAATTTTTCCCATAAATATTTTTAAAATGAGTTTATTGAAAAAATCTCTTTAAATAAAAGAAGAAATATTGTAAAATTAACTTAACATAAGGAGGGCCTTTATGAAGGAGTATACTATAAACGACATCCGTAATATTGGTATAGCCGGGCATGGAGGGACCGGCAAAACATCTTTGACAGAGGCGTTGCTTTTTACAGCGAAGGCTGTAACCCGCCTGGGGCGTGTTGACCAGGGGACTACCACGACAGATTATGATGAAAATGAAATAGAAAGGAAGATTTCAATAAATTCAGTCCTCGCGTTCTGTGATTGGAAGGGAACAAAAATAAATATTATTGATACGCCTGGTGACGCTAATTTTTTTACCGATACAAAATTCGCGCTCCTGGCTGTTGATAATATTGTTATTGTTGTGGACGGGGTATCGGGTGTCAAGGTCCAGACCCAGAATGTTTGGAATTTGAGCCAGGAACATAAATTGCCCGGGATATTTTTTATCAACAAGCTTGAAAAGGAAAGGGCGGATTTTTTTAAGGTTTCTGAAGAGATAATGAAAAAATTTAATTCTTCAATACCTGTTCAGATGCCGGTAGGTTCCGAATCCAAATTTTCAGGCCTTGTGGATTTGATAAAAAACAAGGCATATGAATATACAAATGATGAAAGCGGGACGTTTAAAGAGATACCAGTCCCTGATAATTTAAAAAATGAAGTAAAAAAATACAGGGAATTGCTGATTGAAAAAATAGCGGAAACAGACGATGTTCTTCTGGAGAAATATTTGGAAAAAGGCGAAATATCCGACGATGAGATGAAATCCGCTTTAATAAAAGCAGTGACCGGGCAAAAAATTGTTCCGATTGTCTGCGGCTCGGCATTAAGGAACATTGGTGTCGCCCATCTTTTTGATACAATAGCCGGTCTGCTGCCATGCCCCGCTTTCAGAAAAAAAATTACAGGAACAAACAGCACAGGAGCTTTGGAGGAACGGGAACAGGCTGATTCGGCGCCTTTTTCCGCGTTTGTGTTTAAAACACTGGTTGATCCGCATTCAGGCCATGTAAGCCTTTTTCGCGTATTTTCAGGAACGGCAAATTCTGACTCCATGGTTTATAACCCGGCTGAAAACCAGAAGGAAAGGCTTGGGCATGTTTGTTTTTATGTCGGCAAAAATGCTTATGCGGTTTCAAAGATTATAGCGGGGGATATTGGAGGCGTGACAAAACTGAAAAAGACATTTACGGGGCAGACACTTTGTGATGAAAAACATCCTATAATATTGCCTTCTGAGAAAGCGCCTGATCCCGCGATATTTTTCGCGATTGAGCCTAAATCCAGGGCGGATGAAGAAAAAATGAGTTCTTCAATAGCTAAATTGATTGAAGAGGACCCGAGCCTGAAATTTTCATGGGACCCACAGACCAAGGAAAGTATTCTGGGCGGGGCGGGACAGTTGGAAATAGAAATCGATATTGAAAAACTTAAAAGAAAATTTGGAGTTGAGGTCTTATTGAAACCTCCCCACATACCATATAAAGAGACCATTAAGGCTAAATTCCAGGCGCAGGGAAAATATAAACGGCAGTCCGGCGGGCGAGGCCAATACGGCGACGCATGGCTGGAATTAGAACCGATGCCGCGGGGGAAGGGGTTTGAATTTAACAACAGAATAGTGGGCGGTGTTATTCCCCGGCAGTATATCCCGGCGGTCGAAAAAGGTGTTATTGAATCGATGAATGAAGGGATCCTCGCGGGTTATCCTGTAGTTGACGTGAGAGTTTCTGTTTATGACGGTTCTTATCATGATGTGGATTCTTCAGAAATGGCGTTTAAAATAGCAGGTTCGATGGCATTCAAAAAAGCCATGGAGCAGGCAAAGCCCGTTATCCTGGAACCTATTATGAATATGGAAGTTATAGTCCCCGAGGAGTGCGTTGGCGATATTATGGGAGATTTGAATTCACGCCGGGGAAGGGTCCACGGCGTGGAGCCTTCCAAAGACAGTTCAGTAATCAAGGCGGAAGTTCCAATGGCTGAGATGTTAAGGTATGCCCCTGATTTAAAGTCGATTACAGGCGGCCGGGGAAATTATCATATGCAATTCTCGCATTATGAAGAAGTGCCGGCCCATCTTAAAGATAAAATTATCAATGAGGCAAAAAAAGAAAAGGAAGAGAAAGCAAAAAGTTAAGAGCCTAAGCTCTAATAAGTCTAAAGGAGGAATGTTCAATGTCAGGTCATTCAAAGTGGCACAGTATTAAACACAAGAAGGCAAAAGCAGACGCCCAGAGGGGTAAACTGTTTACGAAGATAATCCGTGAATTAACAGTAGCGGCGCGTTCAGGAGGAGGCGATCCGAACAGCAACGCCCGTTTAAGGACAGCGATGCAGGCCGCCAAAGAAGCGAATATGCCGGGTGATACGTTAAAAAAGGCCGTCCAGAGAGGTACCGGCGAACTCCCTGGCGTTAATTATGAAGAAATGAATTACGAAGGGTATGGCCCGTCCGGTGTCGCGATTATGCTGGACGTAGTTACGGACAATAAAAACCGCACCGCGGCTGAGATAAGAAATATATTTTCTAAATATAACGGTAATATGGGAGAGGTCGGCTGTGTTAACTGGATGTTCCACAAAAAGGGCCTGATAATAGTTGATAAAAAAAAGGCCTCGGAGGACCAGTTGATGGAAATTGTTTTAGACGCGGGCGCTGAAGACATTACCGACCAGGGCGCTAATTTTGAAATAATCACGAAACCCGAGAACCTTCATATTGTAAAAGACGCGCTTGTAAAAAAAGGAATAGAGCCGGATTCCGCCGCGGTATCAATGGTACCAAGCAGTAGTATCAAAGTCGAAGATAGAGATGCGGAAAAGGTTTTAAAGTTAATTGAGGCTCTGGAAGAGCATGACGATGTACAGAATGTATATGCTAATTTTGATATCGATGAATCCATAATAGAAAAAATAACAGGGTGAAAATGAGGGCTTTAGGGATTGATCCCGGATTACTTCATCTGGGTTATGGAATAGTTGATAAAAAAGGTGACAAGCTTGAAAAGGTTGTTTACGGCTGTATTAACCAGAGGTCAGGGGAAAACCTGGCTAAACGTATAAAAAAAATATATGACGGGGTCTTTGAATTAATTAAGGTTTACAGCCCGGATGTTATCGCGATAGAACAGATATTTTTGAACAAAAATATCAAATCGGCCCTTCTGCTTGGGCATGCGAGGGGCGCCGCCATGGCGGCAGGTTTAAACGCGGGCGGCAGGATTTTTGAATATACGCCGCTTGAGGTAAAACAGGCGCTTGTAGGGTATGGCAGGGCTGAAAAACAGCAGGTGAATTTTATGGTGAAAAAACTTTTAAATTTATACGAACCCATAACCTCCGAAGACTCTTCCGACGCTTTAGCTGTGGCTATCTGCTGTCTGCATTCCCAGCAGGCAGTAAATTAGGACTGGATTTTTTAATCAAATCACCTGTAAAAATGTCTCGACCACCTGCGGGTCTAATTGCGTGCCGGAACACCTTTTAAGTTCTTCAATCGCGGCTTCTTTATTCATTGCTTTCCGGTAAGGTCTTTCTTCTGTTATGGCGTCATAAACGTCCGCGACGCATAATATCCGCGCGAGCAGGGGAATTTCTTTTCCTTTAAGGCCGTCAGGATAACCTTTGCCGTCGTATCTTTCATGGTGATGCCTTATAATAGAGGTAATGTTTTTAAACTGTTTTATGGATGCAAGAATGGAAGAACCCTGGACCGGATGTTTTTTGACAATTTCAAACTCCGCGTCCGTCAATTTGTCCGATTTGTCGAGGATTGTGTCCGGGGTCCCTATTTTCCCTATATCATGAAGCAGTCCCCCGAGCCATAGAGTTTCCAGTTCATCTCCATTGAGGCCCATCTTCGCGCCGATAGAAGTCGCGTAATTTGTGACCCTCTGCGTATGGCCTCTTGTCCAGTGGGATTTTGCGTCAATTACCAGCGCGAAGGACGTGATTGTATTTGTTAATAACTGTTGGAGCTCCAGGAAAAGGACAGCGTTTTTCATTGCGATACCCACACCGTTTGATAATCCTTTTACAAAGGATAAATCATATGTGCTTATCATCCGGGTGTTTTTATATCCCCCGATGAGCAGGGCTTCCAATTTCCCGCTGATAATAATCGGCATCATGACCGCGTCGTGGATATTCAACGCGTTCGCGAAATTCTCTGAGAACAACTTATATTTATTAATATCGTTTACAATTACATGCCCCGCGTCTAATTTAGCCAGGATACCATTATTTTTAAATGATATTTCAGCGAGTGTTTTTTCCTCCTGGTCGAAACCGTAAGAATATGAACAGATTATCTCATTTGTGCCCTGGCCGTATAGAAATATGATGAGCCTGTCGAATTTCAGGTATTTCGGGGCGACCACGATAACATTATTGACGATCTGTTTTATATCAAGGCTGGAGTTCAGTATATCAAAAGTTTTTAAAAGGGCTGTTGATATTTCATTTTCCTCTATTATTTTATTTTCAGCGGTTTCCCTTTCAATAACCAATTCCTTGACATACACGTAAACAAGCGGAATAACAGCCCATAAATGAAGGTTGTGGCGGATGGGCCCGAATATGTTTTTATAGACGTCGCCGCTTACGAGGTTTATCATCATCAAAAGTTCATCTGATAAAAACATTGCAAGGGATATCACGACAATGTTCCCCGCCCAGGAACGTTTCTTTAAAAGAAAAATAATCGGGACGATTAGAAACGCGATGGTAGCCAGCCTGAATGCCCAGTCAGCCCATGTTTCCCCGAATCTTATTGATGGATGGGTGGAAACGTACGGGGCCCACCAGAAAGCCGTGGCGATAAAACACAAAACGCTCGCGCCGATGCCGGTTTGAATATATCTGCGTGAATTATCGATGTCCTTGAGGATAAACCGCCAGTAAGCGCCCGCGATAATAATGACGGCGGCCATCACGAGAGCGTGCTCCAGCGGCGGGAAATATATGTGCAGTGAATCAAATGAAACAATTTCCAGGAGGACAAGGGAAAAAACAGCAAACATGAATACTTCGCGCAAAAAGCCAATCCCGAAACCCCATACTATAAACTTTTCCTCGCGATAGGGGCTGCGTTTCCGCCTCATCCATGAAGCCGCGAAAAGTATTCCCCATAGTGTCGCGCCGAGGCCGAAACGCGCCAGTTCATTTTTTATATCACCGCGGCCCCCGCCGAACTGGGCGAGCAAATCCAATATAAATTCACTGTATTTGTTCATTGAGAAAATGTATCGGAAAATCAATGCCTGAAATTGAGCCATAAATGTTAAATTATGTGCTTGAGTTTGGCAAATTTAAAAAAAAGTATATAAAAAAATAGCTTTCAGCCGAATCTTTTATAGTGTGTTATAAAGGAGACCGGCATGAAAGCTATTAGGAACAAAGTTCCCAAAAAAGTATCGAC
>JBFMCF010000039.1 GCA_040754625.1 bacterium
CTTCATTCTGCGCTTGGTTATTTGCCTCCGGATGAATTTGAAGCTGAGCTATTTGAAAAAGAACATAAATTTGGTCCCTGTCAATTTAGTCTAAGCTAAGATTACAGACATAGGGGTTCACTCCAATTATTTTGTAGGCGATGAGGAAGCAACCTTCCTTGGATATCATTTGGATCGCAAATTATGGAAGGCACCAAATACAAGCCTTAATGTGATGGATAATAGTTTTGGCCAGTTGATTGAAAGAAATTATTTTCCTTTTAAACTAGGATTGAAGATTTCAGATAAGGGTGACGCTATTAAAAAAAGATGGAGGAATGAAAAATTTGATCAGCTTTGTAATGAACTTAAAAATATAAATGAAGCAAAAATCACAGATATTTTATTTTATCTTTTTGATGAGTCAAGTAAGGCGAGGGAAAGTATTGTAAACTCGATTGCCGAAACAAAACGAAAAACTTTATATGATGGGAAAGATCATGATTTTACTGTGCCGCCGGATGATAGTTATTCAGAGCGTGTTGGTATTTCATATATTTCCTCAAATTCCAATGATATTTACGGATTAAGAAACAAATTGTTAGCTTTTTGTAAACTTAGAAAATATAAAAGCAAAGGCAGTGTCTGGATTGGATTCGGGAGTTTAGAAGATAGCAATAATATGATAGATGTTGTTGTTTTTAATGAACAGCCATGGAAATATAATAAGAAATTAGACGAGGCATCTAAAATATTATTGGGAAAAGGTCAGATTGTTATAACCGATAAAATTGGTAGGAATGAAAAATGCTTTTGTGGAAGCGGATTAAAATATAAGAAGTGTTGTGGATCGGTACTAAAAAAGAGTTCAAAATTTCTTTTCTAATTAAAGGGAATATAAACTAATTTAAAATTTATCAGCACATTGAGGTGAAAATATGATTAACCCAAAACAATCACCCCAACTCATCCCGCCTCACGGCGGTTACCGCGATCTCAAGTCTTACCAGATGGCTGAGATTGTTTTTGACTCTACGGTAAAATTCTGCGATCGTTTTATCGACAAGCGTTCCCGCACACATGATCAGATGGTGCAGGCGGCACGGAGCGGCAAGCAGAATATTGCAGAGGGAAGCATGGCGTCAGGTACTTCCAAAAAGACTGAGTTGAAACTTATTGGCGTGGCGCGGGCAAGCCAGGAAGAACTGCTGGTTGATTTTCAGGATTTTTTGCGGCAGAAAGGATTGCCGCTCTGGGGGAAAGAGCATTCTGGTGCCCAAGCCGTTAGAAAAATGGCTTGGGCGAAGAATAGGTCTTATATGACTTATAAGCCCTATATCGAGCAAAGCTCGTCGGAAGTTGCTGCAAACACTATTATCTGCCTTATTCACCAGACGAATTTTCTGCTTGACCAGCAGTTGAGGGCTTTAGAAAAAGGGTTTCTGGAAGAGGGCGGATTCACGGAAAGGCTTTATCGAGTGCGGACAGACTGCCGCGGGAAAAGGAAATAGGACTAAAAAAAATAGGTCTTATAAGACCTATAGGACTTATAATGTTTCAGGAAGAAGACTTTTTACAACTATCAGTGCTTCCAGAACAAAAAGAAAACAAAAGTAAAATTTGAAATTTATTGTGTAATGATTTATACTTGCAAATAACAATGGTTAAAATTCTGACTGAAGAAACAATAAATAAAATTGCCGCGGGGGAGGTTGTGGAACGGCCGGCGTCGATAGTAAAAGAGCTTGTGGAAAATTCCATTGATGCGGGCGCGAAAAATATTTCGGTTGAAATATCAGGCGGCGGCCATAACCTGATCCAGGTGGCGGATGACGGCCGCGGGATGTCGTATGACGACGCCGTGCTTGCGTTTGAGCGGCACGCGACAAGCAAAATAAGTTCATTTGATGATGTATCCCGTCTGAAGACGCTCGGTTTTCGCGGGGAGGCGCTGGCGAGCATAGCGGCGGTTTCAGAGGTAAAGCTTTTTTCGAAGGAAAGAGGGGCGTTGTCCGGGATTTATATTTTAATGGACAACGGGAAAATTATTGAGAAAAAAACTGCAGGGACGAGCGAGGGAACAAGAATAGAAGTCTCAAAACTTTTCTGGGAATTGCCGGCAAGAAGGAAATTTTTGAAATCGCAGAGCACTGAAATGTATCACATAAACCAGTTAATGACTGGTTTTGCACTTGCTTATCCCGGCATACATTTTTCATTAAATAATCAAAACAAGGAAACTTATGTGTGGCCGGGACAGGGGACACTTGAAAACAGGATATACCAGGTATTTGGCAAGGAAATATTTGATAAAATTTTGCCGGTAAAATTTTCAGATGAAACGGTAAAAATTTCAGGTTTTATTTCAAATCCCCCGGTTAATTATTCGAACAGGAACCAGCAGTATTTTCTGGTAAACGGAAGAATTATAAAAAACCGCGTGCTTGACCATGCCGTACAGAGCGCCTGCAAAACACTGGTACCCGAAACCAGGTACCCGTTTTTAGTTATTTCTATACAGATTAACGGAGAACTGGTAGACGTGAACGTGCATCCCACAAAAAAGGAAGTCAGGTTTTTGGAGGAAAATAGGATACATGAAATACTGGAAAATATTATAAAGGAGGCATTGTTTTCTGGTAAAGACAAAACGCTGGGTGTTGCTGCGGCGGATGTTAAAAAATATCCCGGACCCGCGTATTACCAGCAAAGCGCAGACAAAAACGGCAATAAAATTTCCGAGTCTTTAAATGCCCCGCAATATGGAACTAAAGATGTCTTGTTACATTTTGAAGAAGAAAAGCAAATTTCGTTAAAAATAAAAGGACAGATAAAAAACACCTATATTCTGCTTGAGAATAATGAGGGCCTTTTGATCGTTGACCAGCACGCGCTCGAAGAGAGAATACTCTACGAGAAGATAAAAGAAGATTTATTGAAAAAATCCCTTGAAAAGCAGAGCCTGCTTTTCCCGATAGCACTGGAGATTTCGCCGCAGGAAGTTTCCCGCCTCGAAAATATTATTCCGGAATTTTCAAAAACGGGATTTGACATCGGATTTATCGGTAAAACGAGCCTGGTTGTCCGTGAAGTTCCGGCTCTCGCGAAAAGGCTTAATATTGATTCTTTTGTCCATGATGTCCTGACTGAATTGCCGTTTGATGAAAAATCAAAAGAAAAAAAAGAAGAATTGTTTGACGCTTTGATTAAAATGCTTGCCTGCCGCTCGGCGATAAAGGCGGGGGATTTCCTGGAAATGGAAGAAATGAAAAAACTGGTTTATGAACTTGCCAAAAATGATTTTATCACCTGTCCGCATGGAAGGCCTATATTCATAAAAATCACAGCTTCGGAATTGGGAAAAAAATTCAAGAGAAAATAAATAACAAAAGTAATTTTCATATGGCCTCGCTTCTCCATATCTCAAGCCCCTTGTGCGTTGCCTTAAACCCGGATTCTTTTAACACTCCGACATATTCCGATTTTTCGGCGGGCCCCTCATTGATTTTTTCTATGATAATTCTTTTTAAAGGATTAAAATCGCGGGTAAGAAGTACCTTGAAAATTGAAAAATATTCACGGACGCGCGGGTTGTCCGACCCGGTGTAAAATATTAATTCCCTGCCGTTTCGTTTTACAATTAAAACCGGTTTTGGACCGTGGTATACAAGATAATTGGAAGAGATACGTGATGGCAATTTTTGCAGGGGCAGGTTCGCCCCTGCGAATTTTATTCCGCATAATGACGCCGGGTCGCAGGCGTTAATCCAGTAGATATAATCTTCGGGTAGGGGCGAATGATTATTCGCCCCTGCATTTATCAATCGAAATGCCTCATAGGAAATAAACTGCAACCCTGAAATGCCCTCGAAAAAATAGCCCGATAAAATCTCACCCGAAAGTTCCATAAGTCGAAGCGTCCTGAAAATATTTCTCCACTGGAGGAGTGTAACTTCATTTTCAACAAGTTCCCGGAAAAGGATCCCGTAACGTTTAAAAAGCTGGCGGATACGGTCTTTTGTTAATTCTGTTTGTTCAATAATATCTTTTTCATCCGTCCCCGGGTAAATATAATACCAGTTTCCCATGATGGGTCTTGTCGCCTCCCATCGTTTTAACCCGGACCGCCGATGGATCGACGTGCTTTTGTCAGGTTCAACAGGCGTAAAGTTGTTCAGGATACCTTTCCTCAGGGTTTGGTATGAATCGTTTGTGATCTTCCCGCGCCATGCCAGTTCCCATAATTTTTCCGTCAATGCCTTCGAACCCATTTTTGACGATTTGGAAATATCGTAAAAGTTGTATTTTCCGTTTTTGGACGGCAGAATTTCAGAGTTAGTGTCTTTGTTGCCGCGCGAAAAAAGCTCCGTGTCCTCAGTAAAACAAAACGATGTTTTCTTTTTCCCGCAGCCAAACCATATAAGCCCGCTTGACTGTATCAATGTGTCAAGCCATGAAGAATAGTATGGTTTCACCCGGCAGGGAAAGATGAATTCCTCCCACCCTGCCGCGGGAGCTGGATAACCAAACAACTGGTCAAGGCATTCTTTCAGGTTTTCCATTGATTTTCCATGCACCGCGATATTCTGGAATGCCGCGAGAAACAGCGGCAGTTTTTCAAGCGGCATGGCGTTAAATTGGGGTTGTCTTTGCTTACGGGCCATCCGGAGAAGGATTTCAAGGTTTTCGCTGTTGCATATTTCAATGCCGGGGGCATTTTCGCTGATTGTGTCCATGACAACCAGATTTTCTTCCTCGAGTTGTTCCAAAAGGACTTCATCCGCTATACCTAAGATATCCGTTATTTCGGATTTTTTTATGGGGCCGTAATACATAAGCCATTGATTTAAAAAATCAAAAAGAGACGTATCATCTTTTTTGGCTTCAAAACACGCGGTTATTCTGTCTTTAAGTTCCAGTGCATGGATAAAATTTGTTTTACTGCCCGGCAGTGTCACCCATGTTATTTTCTTTGAAAGCCCGTCCATAACTTCTTTTCCGGCAAGGTCGTTGTCTCTTTCGCATGCCGATAATAAATCCTTCCATTCATTTTCGGGGATGAGGAGTCTTTCCTTGACCCAGTCGAGGATGTCCTGGATCGAAGATGGAGCGTAACCTTCGGCTGTGCGTTTTAATTTTTTATCAAGAACATCGATTAACTCTTTTGGTATCTTCGGGCGAAGGTGCGTGGAAAACACAATCTCCTTTATCAAGTCCTGTTTTAATCCTGACCGCTTCATGCTTTCCGGCGTGTCGTCCGCGTACATATACTTATTTGTCTGTTTCCAGATTAACCCGTCCGCGAAGGGAGAGGGTGAGTTTGTGATTATTTCGCTTAACCTGGTTTTTCCGTCATGGATTTCGTCAAGAAGCATAACGAGGTCTTTAAGGTCAAATTCATCCTGTAAACAGCCGCGCCATGTTTCAAGAAGGATGGGAAAGTCCTCATAAGACAAAACAGCGTCAAAAAGTTTCTTAGCCCTTAGCCGGTTGAGCCATAAAGGCATTCTTTTCTTGAAAGGTTTAGGCAGGAGAAGCGCCCGCCCGGCGTTTTCCCTGAACCTCGCTCCGAAGAAACCTGTCTGTTCCAGCTTTTTGCGAAGGAGAATTTCAAGGTTTTCGGGTGTTACGAGCTTAAAAATGTCCACGGCTGAAAATTCATGAGGGAGCATAAGCATAATCGCGTCGTTGCCGGAAAATATTTCAAGAGGATATTTGTATTTTGTCTCCCAGGCGGCGGAGAGCGCGAACGCGAACGGCTGGTTTATCCTGCCGCCCCACAGGGTATGAATGATTACCTGTTTTTTATCAGTCTTATTGAACGGGTCGTCGAAATGTTCAATTAAAACATGATGACGGTGAGGAAGTTCAGCTTTAGTAACTTCTTTTTGGAATTTCAGGAAGCCGGTTAATTCTTTAGCAGGGCTTTCTTCCATGAAATAATTATGTTCAAGTTCAGCGGCAAGATTTTCATCATATAATTTTGCGTTAATCATTTCAAGGAATGATGAAATCCTCGCGGAAAAATGAAAGTCGCGGTTCTGCTCGTCCGCCTTCCAGAACGGAATTATGTTAAGCGTATTTTTCGCGGGGACGACATAAACATCGTTGTGCGTGATTTGTTCAATACGCCACAATTGGGTCCCGAGGCTGAATGTTTCCCCCAGCTTTCTCTCCCATACAAATTCCTCATCGAGTTCGCCGATTTTCAACCGCGAATCCATTATTCTTAGATCAAAATACCCGCGGTCCGGGATTGTCCCGCCTGACATGTAGACTAATAGAGAGCTGTGCTCTTTTGCCTTGACGGTATTGTCAAGTTTATCGATTGATAAAAGGGGCCTGAGTTCTCTTATCCTGCTGTCGCTGTACCTGCCGGCCATCATCTCGAGAACCAGCATATACTGGTTTCTGGATAAATTTCTGTAAGGATAACTTGTTTTTAAAAAATAAAAAAGTTCATCGATGTCCCATGTCCCTGAGGATGTCTCGGAGAGAATAATCTGGCTGAGGACATCCAGTGGAAGTTCCACGGGCTCAATTTCTTCAATGTCCTTTTCCATGACGGATTTTGCCATCACGGCGGCGTTTATAAAATCCATGCCGTGTGTGGGGAATATGATGCCGCGGCTTGTTTCACCGACGGAATGGCCCGCGCGGCCGATACGCTGGATCCCCGAAGAAATGGAAAAAGGCGACTGGATGAGGACAACTTGATCGAGATCGCCGATGTCAATTCCAAGCTCAAGCGAATTAGTGGCGACGATCGCCTTCAATTCCCCGTTTTTTAATTTTTGCTCAACGGCAAGCCTGAACTCTTTTGACAATGAGCCGTGGTGAGAATACGCTATTTCCTCAGGCTCGTTTTCATTTATCAGGTGAGTGACTTTTTCCGTGAGCCTGCGGCTGTTCGCGAAAAAAAGGGTTGATTTTTTCAGGGCTATGATCTTTTTGAATTCTTTTACCAATGACGGCCACCACGAGCCGTTGACAATTTCTTCTTTTGCCTTTTCCAGGAAACTGACTTTTACCTGATATTGTTTTTCGTCCTGTGACTGAATAACATAAATTTTACGTCTCTCATAACGGTAATCTGGGCTTAGGCCTTCTTTTTTATAACCGGCGATAAATTCGCATGCTTTATTTAACGGTTTTATGGTGGCTGACAAGGCTATTCTCTGGAACTCTCCGCATATCGGGACCAGACGGTCGCAGGCTGTGATTAGATGCGTCCCGCGTTTACTGCAAAGGACGGCGTGTATCTCATCAAGGATTACAGTGTCCAGTTTCTCCAGCATCCTGCGGGAGTTTCGGGATGTTAGAAGGATATTTAAACTTTCAGGTGTTGTGATCAGGATTTCCGGCGGCATTCGCATCATCTTATATCGTTCATCGGACGGGGTGTCGCCGCTTCGCGTTAAAACCCGGATAGGAGGGAAATCCACACCCTCGTTTTTAAAATATTTTTCAATCTCCGAAAGGGGTTTCAAAAGGTTCCGCCGGACATCGTTATTCAGCGCCTTTAAAGGCGAGACATACAATATGTTCAGATGACCTGTTTCCCGTTTTTTTGAAACCAACTGGTCAATCGCCCACAAAAAAGCCGCGAGTGTTTTCCCGCTTCCGGTCGGGGCGCTTATAAGCACATGGCTGCCTTCCGCGATTTTTGGCCACGCCCTGGATTGTATATCGGTCGGCCTGCCGACTTTTTCTTTGAACCATTTCCGGATTATTGGATGAAAGGGGGGTGTGGAATTTTCCATATATTTTAATTATAACATAACAATTTGATAAAAAAACAGACAGGATTTAATCATCATTAATTCTTTTAAAAACAAATGGATTCCTGCGATGAAAAGGGGTAGAATATGTATTTAATAATGAATTTACATCAAAAGAATTCCAGGATACCTCTTTTAATACTTTTGGGCCCGACTGCTGTTGGAAAAACTGAATTGGCAATTAAAATTGCCAAAGAACTGGATACTGAAATTATCTCAGCGGATTCACGCCAGGTCTATAAATATATGGATATCGGAACAGCGAAGCCTTCAAAGGAAGCGCAAAAAGAAGTCCGGCATCATTTAATTGATGTTGTTCTGCCTTCCGAGAAATTCAGCGTTGCTGATTATAAAAGAGAAGTTGAAAGGGTGATTTTGGATTTACACCAAAAGGGCAAAATACCATTTTTGGCCGGAGGGACAGGGCTTTATATCCGCGCGCTGGTTGACGGCCTTTTCAAAAGCCCTGGACCGGATTATGACTTTAGAAAAAGAATGGAAAAAGAAGCAAAAGTGAATGGGAATTTATATTTATATGAAAAATTGAAGTCAGTTGATAAAGAAACTGCCAACAGGCTTCATGTTAATGATATTTTCAGAATAATAAGGGCTTTGGAGGTTTTTGAAAAGACAGGACTGCCTATTTCAAAGCTTCAAAAAGAAAAAACGGAGAAAATGGATTATAATGTTTTAATGATAGGTTTGAACAGGGATAGAAAAGAGCTTTATGGATTTATTGAAAAGCGGGTTGAAAAAATGATAAAATCAGGGCTTGTAGAAGAAGTGGAAAGTCTTTTAGTCAGAGGTTATAAAAAAGATTTAGTATCAATGCAGGGGCTTGGCTATAAAGAAATTACCGGGTTTCTGGAGAAAGAATATCCTTTTGATCAGGCGGTTTATCTTTTAAAAAGGGACACGAGAAGGTTTGCTAAACGGCAAATGACATGGTTTGGAAAGGATAAACGGATTAACTGGTTTGACCTGCCTGATAAAAATATTGTTGAAAAAATAATGAGAATTATAAAAAACACATTTTTATGTTTAATAATTTTATTTATAATATCTTTAAATTTAAATGCTAAAGCTCAATTTCAGGCTGGTGTTCCAAACGGCGGGGAAAATAAGAGAAAAGTTTCCAAAGAATATCAAGATATAGAATTGAAAGATGAAATAACGAGAGCAGATCTCGCGGCTGTTTTTGTTATAGAGTTAGACCTTTCTTTTATTCAGGGGAAAAGCTTAATTATTGTGGACATCGGGAATAACTGGGCAAAAGATTATATTAAAGAAATCGCGGGCAGGGGAATTATGGAAATTTATTCCAATCATAATTTTATCCCTGAGAAAAAAATCACCCGTGTGGAGCTCGCGTATTATATCCAGGAAATAATTGTCCGCTTTAAAAATGATTTTGAGATCCGGGATAAATTTGCAAATACAAATTCCCCGTTTATGGATATTCCGAAAGAACACATATATTACAACCCCGTAATGTTATCTGTTACATCCGGGATTTTGCACGGGATATCCCCCGATGAATTTTTCCCGCACGGGGCTGTCAGCGGGAAGCTGGCTTTAAAGACCGTGCAAAACCTTAATAAATATTTAAAGCATTAGTACTGGAACATATCTGCTATATTTTTTTCAAATTGCCTGAAATCAATAAAAAGCGTGGTTGAAATTGCCTCTTCTATGGATTGGTCTTTTGATAATTTATTTAAAATATCCAGCAGGGCCTGCCGGGAATATCTCTCCAAAATAAAATTGACGGCCAAGTATGATTGGGCGTAAGCCGCCTGAACATCGGCGGGATTAACAAGATTTGAAAAGCTTTTTTCTAATTCCTTAAGTGAAAACAGGTGCTTCCCTTTTAACAGTATTTTTACTCTATTGATGTCCTTTTGGTTTTTTTCCTCTGACTGTGCTATTCCTTCATTCAGCCACGCGGGGATTACCCTGCCTTTGCAATAGTAAAAAAGTATGGCGTGCGTAAGTTCGTGGTAAATAAAATTTTCTAAATCTTTGTCTTTTTGTTCACTTATACTGCCGGCGGGTATTCTTATTTTTCCGTCATAAACGGCACTTGCCCATTCAGGGTGTTTTATGTCTTTGAATGCTTCCCGGGTATAAATAATCACAGGAATCTTAAATTCTTTTTTGGAATAATAAGAAAAATCGCGGATTATGTCCCAGTAAGCTTCCAGCAGGGTTTCCAAAATTACGGATGTAAAGCGAAACTCAGCCTGGTAATCATATTGAATTAAAAATATCTCCTGTGATGTTTTTTGAAACGAATTTTCTATTTTACTTTCTTTCTCAACTTTTTCCTTAAACTCCTTGAGAGAGGAGTTCAAGGGGTCCAGATGAACAGCGGCGTTCAGTTCAGGCAGGGCTTTTTCCGGCAGGTTGTTATAATAAAATGAACGGCCTGCGTATTCATGGGCAAAGCTGTCCTTGTTGTCAATATCAATGACCCTGTAAAACATTTCACGCGCTTTTTCAAAATTTCCGCTGTTATAATAAATAATCCCGGCGTTTTTGGGATATTGTTTTTCGGAGGGATTGGATTCCATGGCTTTAAAAAGCATTTCTAACGCGTCGTCTAATCTGTTATTTTTATAAAATTGGAAAGCAGAATCGGCGTAAGAATTAGCTGAAATATTTTCAGTGCCCGGCTCAATTTTTTTAATTTCAGTATTCCCAATGGCCGGGCTGTTTTCGAGATGGTTAATTTTTTCATCCTTTTCTTCTTTTATTATTTTTAATATATCCGTTTTGGGAAAACAAATTTCACCGTTATACATTTCAAGACAAATTTCGTCATTTTTGACCCTGTAATCCTTTACTTTTTCTTCATTGCCGTTTTTAAAATAGATTATATAATCCGCATGTAACGGCGGGTTCAAAAGACAAACAAATAATATGATTATTAATATTTTCATTTTAGTTAAAAATCCTTTCATGCGGTTGTTGGAATTGCTATACTTGACAAAAAATAAAATTTAAACTAATATAACATTTATAATTATATTGAAAAGGAGGAAGTATGTCAAAATTATTTAAAGAACTGATATACTTTTTTATTTTTCTGGTTTTGTTTTCAGGGGTGTTTTTTTCCGAGGTTTATACCGGAGATATAACTGAATCGGTAGGTGTAGGAGTAATAAATTATTCCACAGGCAGGGTCAGGGCTTCAGGTATCGGGA
The DNA here is from genome assembly GCA_040754625.1 of bacterium. Taxonomy (NCBI): domain Bacteria; species bacterium. Next base: position 10,967 of record JBFMCF010000039.1, read on the forward strand.
CCCCGTCCGGAAATATACAGAGTGCGGCCGAGAAAAAAGAAACGGCAAGAATGGCGGCTGACATAACTGCAAGAAGGAACCTTTTGGAGGTATTGAAAGGCGTCAGGTTCGATTCTGAAACTATTTTAGAAAAATTTATTACGCAAAACGGCGTAATTAATGCGCAAATCAGCAGTATAGTTGAAAATTCGCAGGAAGTCACTCTCAAGGAACACCCTGATGGGTCTTTTGAAGTAACTGTCGAGATACCGCTGCAGGGGCAATTATTAGAGTCAATATTAACAAATACAGGTTCCGGCATACCGGCTTTTAAGCCGGACGAAACACAAAACTATACGGGTTTGATAGTTGATTGTATCGGTCTTGGGATTAAACCCGCGATAGCGCCGAAAATTTTTGATGAAGGTGGGAAAGAGTTATACGGCTTGTCCCATGTTGCCTGGGAATTCGCAGTCCGCCAGGGAATAGCGGGTTATGTGAAAAGCCTTGCTGACGCCGTAAAAAATGACAGGGCAGGGAAAAATCCAATAGTCATAAAAGGATTGGCAAGTGAAGGAAGCATGCAGGTCAATGTTGTTATAAATTCTTCTTATAGAGAAAAATTGGAAAAAATAAATGAAACCCAGACTTTTCTGAGACAGTGCAAGGTAATATTTGTGATATGATTATTATAAGGATAAATTTATGGACGTTAAGGCGCTGTTTAACATAACATATGGAATGTATATTGTAAGCTCCAATAAAGGGACTGCTTTAAACGCTCAGGTAGCGAACACTGTGTTTCAGATAACAAATGAACCTGTGACAATCGCGGTAAGCATAAATAAACAAAACCTTATGCATGAATTTATTATGACAAGCGCCCAGTTTGGCGTGTCGGTTTTATCCGATGAAACACCGCTTGAATTTATCGGAAAATTCGGTTTCAGATCGGGTAAAGTCACGAATAAGTTTGCAAATATTAATTATAAAATCCTTGATTCAGGGTGTCCTGTTGTTCTGGATAACACGGTTTCTTATTTTGAGGCAAAGGTTTCAGACAGTTTTAACTGCGGTACCCACACGGTATTTCTGGGAAAAGTAACTGACGCGGTCATATTAAAGCAGGGGAATGTCATGACATACGCATATTACCATGAAGTAAAGCGGGGCAAAACCCCGGAATCCGCTCCCACATACATAAAAGAAAAGAAACCGGATGGGGCAAAAATATGAAAAAACACTGTTTAATTTTATTGTTTATGGCAGTTTGCAACACAGCTTTTATTTTTGGAGAAGGGGAGGGGAAGAAAATTTTTGAACAAAAATGCGGCAAGTGCCATGGCCTCGACCGCGCGTTAAACGTTAAAAAAGACGAGGAGGCGTGGAAAAAAACAGTGGAAAGAATGGCAGAAAAGTCAAAAGGAATTATTTTAGAACAGGATGTTTATAAAATTGCGAGATACCTTGTCACAAGGCAAAACGGGGAGAAGGACAATAACGGGGAAAAAAGAGATGAACCAGGAAAAGCGGAAGAATATGAGGAGGAAATTTTGGAATTTAAAAAAGTCAAAGTTGAGCAGTTTATAAAATCCGATATTTGCGGTAACTGCCATGAAGAAATATATAAACAATGGAATGGTTCAATGCACAGCAAGGCTTTTATTGACCCTGTTTGGCGTGCATCTACCAAATTGTTTATGAATGAGGTTACAACAAAGGGACAGATACTCGAAATGAAGACATGTATAAAATGCCATACCCCGCTTGGGTTTCGTTCTTATTTAATACAGTCTCCCAAAGAGGATTATAATAAATTGGAGGATCTTCCGGCCCAGGGAATTTTTTGCAACTGGTGCCATAATATAAATGAAGCCAAACACATAGGTGACGCGGGTTATGAAGTTGCAACCGGCGGCGGAGAAGAAGACCCGCCCACAATGCTTGGCCCGCGCAGTGATGCCAAATCGGATTATCACCCGACAAAATATTCTGAATTATTCACAAAAGCTGAATTTTGCGGTTTATGCCATAATGTATCTCACGCTGGCAATAAATTATTTCTTGAACAGACATATACTGAATGGGAAAGGAGCCAATATAACACGGGTGACCCTAAAACAACAGTGGTATGCCAGGATTGCCATATGCGGCAGAAACCCGGTTTTCCATCAACCGGGAAAACCGCAAGGCCTGATAATCCCGGGAAGTCAGCAGACGATGGGCTATCCAGGGACCATATCTGGACACATTATTTTGTCGGCGGGAATTCGATAATCCCGAAAATATTAGGAAGTGACATCCATTCGACAATGGCCATTGAAAGGCTGACGAACGCGGCTGACCTTGAAATTATAAAAGACGTGAATTATAAAAAAGGAGGATTAGCCAAAATAATGGTCAAAGTGATTAATTCAGGCGCGGGGCATTATATCCCGACAGGGCTTACTGAATTAAGACAGGTATGGCTGGATATTAAAATTACAGATAAAGGTGAAAATATAATTTTTAAGTCCGGCGCTCTTGACCCAAATGGTGAAATAGATGAGGGTGCTGTTATTTATCATACTATACTCGGAAATGAAAAAGGGGAACCGGTTAAAAATGCCGCCCTTGCGGAGAAAATACTTTATGACCATAGAAGAATACCGCCCAAGGGATATGTAGTCGAGAATTATAGTTTTATTGTTCCTGAAAACGCGGTTTCACCTTTAAAGGTCGATGTAGTCCTTAAATATCGCAGTGTGTCGCCGGGTATTGCGAAATTGTTTCTTGGAGAAAAAGCGCCTGAAATACCGGTTGTGGATATGGTCTCATTAAGTGAAAAAATAGATTTATAGAACAGGGGGGAAAGGAATGAAATTAAAAGGAAGCAGGACAGAAAAAAATCTCCTGGCGTCTTTTGCGGGAGAATCTCAGGCAAGGAATAGATATACATATTTTGCGAGTGCGGCTAAAAAAGAAGGTTATGAACAAATTTCCGCAATATTTTTGGAGACCGCCGATAACGAAAAAGAGCACGCGAAAAAATTTTTTAAATTCATGGAAGGCGGGGACCTGGAAATCACAGCTTCGTATCCGGCGGGTGTTATAGGAAATACATTGGAAAATCTTAAGGCTGCCGCGGATGGAGAACATCTTGAATGGACAAAGCTTTACAAAGAAGCGGAAGAGACAGCAAAAAGAGAGGGTTTTGAAGAAGCGGCAAAACTGTTTAAGGAAATAGGCGAAGTTGAAAATCATCATGAAATCCGTTATAGAAAATTATTTGAAAATATAAAAACCGGCAAGGTTTTCAGAAAGGATATAGCAGTTAAATGGAAATGCCGCAATTGCGGTTACATCCATGAAGGAAGGGAAGCGCCTGCTGAATGCCCGGCTTGTTCGCATCCACAGGCCTATTATGAAGTTTTTTGTGAAAATTATTAGGAGAACCATATGAAAAAAAATATTTTATTTTTAATGCTTCTTTTGTTTTGTATAAATCTTAAAATTTTTGCGGAAGAAAAACCGAGGGTGGCATTTATAATTTTGGAAGAAGACATAAATGAAGAGCCGACAACTATTACAGAAACAAAATTAAAAAGTTTGTTTAATAGTAAAGGGTTCAATATAGTTGAATCAGTTTTTAAAGAAATTCTGCCTGATGAGGATTTACTTGATGATGAGGAAAAAGTTAAATCACTGGTGAAAAACCTTAGCGCGGAAATCGTGGTTATCGGGAAGGTGTCTGTTACAGAAGAAGAATCTGAAAGTTATGGCCTTAAGTCTTATTTGGCAAATATAAGTGTGACTGCCTTTAAGACGGATAATGCGGAAATTTTAGGTTCGTTTAAAAACCAGGCCACAGTCTATAATGAAGATGCTGGAGCAGGCAGTTCAGATGCGCTGGAAAAGGTGTCTTCAGAATTTGCGGGAGAGTTTGTAAATCAGGTCCTTGAAAAGTGGACTTCGAAGGTTTCAAAATAAGGAGTCTCGGTGAAAAGTTATTTTAAATATTTATTAATAATAATTTTATTGCTGTTCGGCTGTGCCCGTATGCAGAGAAACGACCCCGCAAATCCGATAAGAAAAGTGGCTGTCCTTCCCATGTTGAATAATACATCTGATATGGACGGCCCGGAACTTGTGCGAAAAGGGTTTAATAAACTTGTCAGAAATAAATATTATGAAGTTATGGGTATCCCGCAGATTGATGAAGTCCTGCGCGACAGGATGGGGATAACATTGGGGGGGCAGCTCAGCCTTACGAACGCCCAAAAATTAGGGGAGGAACTGGGTGTGGATGGTGTTGTTTACGGAGAACTGATAGATTTTAATTATACGATAACCGGGTTTTACAATTCCAAAGTTGTCAGGGCGAAGTTTAAGCTGGTTTCGACGAAAACCGGTAACACAGTTTGGGAAAGAGAAGAAAAGGTCCAGAAATCTGAAATATCTTTCAGCACTAAAAGCGCTTTAGAAGCCTTTAAAGAAAATTTAAGTTCAAAAATGATTTCAAAAGTAGTCAGGGTTTCTCCTTTACAGGATGAAACTAATGAATTAATATATAAATTTTATGCGACATTTCCGCCGGGGCCTGTGGAGATAAAATAATGCAAATGCAAAATGCGAAATGAAAACATTTTAATTTTTATTTAAAAAAAGATTGGAGGTAAACAAAATGAAAAACGGAATAAAGTTGTTGGCCGGTGTATTTTTAACAGGGCAGTTGATACTTGTGCTGAACGGGTGCGCGTCAACAAGCGGTAAGGTAAGAGATGATGTTTCAGTTACGGGCCAGACCAAAAAAATAGAAGAAGCGGGGCAGAAATATACAGGACCCCAATATACAATTGGTATTATCACATTTGAAAATAAAACCCCGTCAAAGGTTTTGGGTATAGGGGATGCGGCCACTACTATTTTAAGGACCCAGATAGAAAGCGCGGGATTAAAGGCCATTCTTTTAAGTGAAGATGAATTAAAGAGCCATGGGAAAGTCATAGAATTGGAAAGGACAGGTGTTTTAAAGACGGGAACTAAAGATACCAGTGAAGGGCTTGAAAGCATAGATTTCCGTGTTTCCGGCGCGATAACCGCGTATTCGGAAGCAGAAGAAGGGTCAGATCTTTTGCTTACTTCAAGCAAAACCCAGATTGCGAGGGTAACAGTGGATTACGCGCTTGTTGATGTTTCAAGCGGCAGGAGCCTGGTGGCTGAATCAGGGATGGGTGAATATAAAAAATCGACAGGGAAAGTCCTGGGGCTTGGGTCAAAGGCAAGCTATGATACAAATTTGCGCGACGGCGCTTTGCGCGATGCGCTTGGCAAGGCATTGGAAAAAATGATGAAAAAACTTGCCAGTGAACCATTCCAGAGCAAGATTTCCTTAGTGGACAATAATGTGGTTTTATTCAGGGCGGGAACAAAATCAAATCTTCCGGTAGGGGCGAAATTGGCCGTGTTTAGAAAAGGCGCGGAAATAAAAGACGTTGATACGGGAAAAGTGATTGGTTACCGGGAAACAAAGGTCGGGGAAATTACCCTTACAAGCCATCAGAATCAGGCCCTTTCAGAGGCCAGCATCAGTTCCGGAACAGATATTAAAACAGGGGATATTGTCAGGCAAATTAAGTGATAAGCCATCATATATTGACAAAATAGAACTAATGGATTATAATTAGAATCCGTTTTAAGTTAGACGGGTTAACTTATTTTAAATATTAGATTTATTTTGGAGATTTTATGAATTGGGCTATTGCAGTAACAATTTCGAGAATCCTTTTAATACCGGTTTTTATCATTAGCCTGGTAAATTATATCGGCGGTGATGATAAGTACAGGATTTTTGCCATAATTCTTTTCAGTATTGCCAGTATATCTGATTTTGCTGATGGATTTATCGCAAAAATTTTTAACCAGGAGACAGAACTGGGCCGTTTTTTGGACCCGATTGCCGATAAGCTGCTTTTAGTTTCTGCCTTTGTGATGCTTGTAATTGTTAATTTGATACCGGTATGGGTGGTTATTGTAGTCATTACCCGCGATGTAATAATCCTGTTTGGTTGTGTAATTATCTATCTTATCCTGGATGATATAGAAATCAGGCCAAGGATATTAAGCAAGATAACCACATGTCTCCAGATGATTACTATCTTTTTTGTTCTCATCAAAAATCCTTACGCGAGATATTTTTGGTTTGTTACCGCGTTAATAACTACTATTTCAGGCCTTGATTATATTAAGTATGCGACAATGAAAATAGGAGAAAAGGCTGATTTATGAATATACCTGTAATTGCGATAATCGGAAGGCCGAATGTTGGTAAATCGAGCCTTTTCAATAAAATTCTTGGACGGCAGGAAGCTTTGGCTTTCCCCGAACCGGGTGTTACGAGGGACCGCAAATATGCCGAATCCGAGTGGAACGGAAAAAGGTTTATTATAATTGATACGGGAGGGATGGACCTGTCAGCCGTGGCGGGGGGGGAATCTGAAAAGGACACAAAGAGTGAAATAGTCGGCCAGGCAAAGATTGCGGTGGAAGAGTCAGATTTGGTGTTTTTTATTGTTGATGGAAGAGAGGGGGTTACACCGGTTGATAAATTGCTTGCCGCCTATTTAAGAAAAAAAAACAAGCCGGTACTGATAGTGGTAAACAAAATTGATAATAACGAACAGGAGCATTTAGCTTATGTATTTTACGGATTTGGCTGGGAAAAAATTTATAGCATATCCTGCGCGCATGGGAAAAATATATCGGATTTATTAGATGACGCCGTGTGTTTACTGCCTTTTACTGAAATAACGGCTGGATTGCCCGGGCAAAGAGAAACCCCGATAAAAATAGCGATTGTAGGCAAGCCTAATGTCGGCAAGTCTTCTCTGGTGAATAATATTCTGGGAGAAAACAGGGTAATAGTTGATTCTGTCCCCGGGACAACGAGGGATTCCATAGATACAAGTTTTAATTATAAAAATAAAGAATTTGTTTTGATTGATACCGCAGGCTTGAGGAAAAGGACAAAAGTAAAAGACGACCTTGAAAAAATGATTGTCTGGCAGACCATTAAAAGCATAAGCCGCTGTGATATAGTGCTTTTGCTCATCGACGCGGCTGAGGGCGTCGGCGTGCAGGAGATGAAGATCGCCGACCTTGTAATCCAGGCCAATAAATCATGTATGTTTGTGGTCAATAAGTGGGACCTGATTGACAGGAATTCAAGAGATTTTAAATCCTATATAAAATTTATTAATGAAAGGTTTCCTGTTTTGTCGTTTGCCCCCGTGTTTTTTATTTCCGCAAAAACAGGTGAAAACGTCAGGAGGATTTTAGAAACAATTCCTCTCGTTTACGCGAATTATTCAAGAAAAATATCAACTAACCTTTTAAATAAATTTATATGGAATTTAAAAATGAAAAAAAGTCCTCCCGCGGCAAAAGGAAACCCCGTTAAAATTAAATATATGTCACAGGTGGGAATTATGCCCCCTGTTTTTTCCTTGTCTGTAAAGGGAATATTGATGCCTAATTATATGAGATTTCTTAAGAAAAGCCTTTATAATGAATTTGATTTTTCAGGCACTCCTTTGGTTGTAAAATTCGGGAAATAGGGGAATGAACATAAAGATTGTTTTATTTTTATTGTTTTGTTATTTTATTGGTTCAATTCCATTCGCTTATATCGCAGGCATGGTCCTAAAGGGGATTGATATCAGGGAATACGGAAGTAAAAATACCGGGGCGACAAATGTATCGCGGGTATTAGGCAAAATACCCGGGATTATAGTTTTTGTTTTGGATTTTGCGAAGGGGCTGGCCCCTGTTTTATTAGCGGGACATTTTTTTAAATATCAGGAAAACCTTGTAATAATTAAAATTTTAAGCGGACTTTTTTCTGTTTGCGGTCATATCTGGACGGTGTTTTTAAATTTCAAGGGGGGAAAGGGTGTTGCTTCGAGTTTTGGCGTAATGGCTGGCATAACACCCAAAAGTACCTTGATTGTGTTTTTGATATGGGCCATTATTGTGTTTTTATTTCGTTATATTTCATTAGGGTCAATCGCGGCGTCTTTATCTTTGCCGCTGGTTGTGTTTTTTGTCGAGAAAGAAAAGGCCGCAGTTTTTATTTTTACGCTGCTTATGTCGGTAATTGTGATTTATAAACACAGGGAAAATATAAAAAGGCTTCTGGCGGGGACAGAAAATAAAATTGGAGAAAAAATAAAAATATGAAATTCCCGGGAAAAATTTCCAAAATTTCAATACTTGGCGGCGGCAGCTGGGGAACAACAATGGCGATTTTGCTCGCGGAGAAAGGCCTGCCTGTAATTATATGGGAATATTTTAAGGAAAACGCGGCCTTAATGGAAAGGGAAAGAGAGAACAAAAGGCTTCTGCCCGGGATAAAGATCCCTCAAAGCGTGCAAATAACTGATAATATTGAAGAAGCGGTGAATGATTCTGAGGTTTTGGTAGTGGCTTTGCCTTCTCACACTGTGCGCCAGCATATGGAAAAGGTATCTCATTTAAAAACAAATCCATGTGCGATTGTTATTTTAAGCAAGGGGCTGGAGAATGGCACTTTTTTCAGGATGTCGGAAGTAATTGAAGACTGCCTGGGCGGGGGATACAGGGAAAAAATTGTCACTCTTTCAGGTCCGAGCCATGCGGAGGAGGTAAGCCGTAAATTCCCGACTGCCGTGGTTGTTGCCGGCCGGGACCAGGATCTCCTTGAAAATATCCAGCAGGTTTTTGGAAACGAATATTTCCGTATATACACAAATCCTGACCAGGTTGGTGTTGAACTTGGAGGATCTTTAAAAAATATTATAGCGATTGCCTGCGGTATAAGCGACGGTCTCGGTTATGGTGATAATACAAAGGCAGGGCTTATAACACGCGGGCTTGCTGAAATCTCGCGTTTTGTGATTGCTCATGGTGCGAACCCTGTTACATTTATGGGACTTTCCGGGCTTGGAGACCTTGTGGTAACATGCACAAGCAGACACAGCAGAAACAGGAGGCTGGGGGAATTAATCGGACAGGGAAATAATTTACAGGAGGCCCTTGGAAAAATGATTATGGTCGCGGAAGGAGTTAAAACCACGAAATCCGCGTTTGATTTATCGAAAAAAAATAAAATTGACATGCCCATTACGTGTGAGGTTTACAAGGTTCTTTATGAAAATCAATCTCCGCGTGAAGCCGTAAATAACCTTTTAAGGAGAAAACAAAAAAGTGAAATAGGAGGGTAACATGTCAGAAGTTAATGGCAAAAAACTTTTTTATTCCATTGGAGAAATAAGCAAACTGACCCAGGTGGAACCTTATATTTTGCGGTATTGGGAATCGGAATTTGAGCTTCTTCATCCCGCAAAAGGGAAAAACGGGCAGAGAATTTTTAAAGAAAAAGATTTAGAGGCCATCCTGGAGATAAAGGAGCTGCTTTACGACCAGGGATACACAATCAGCGGGGCAAAAAAGAAATTCAAAGAGAATAAAAAGAATATCGAGAGCCAGAAAGAGCTTTTTTCTGTTTCAGATATTGAATATAAGAAATTTTTGCTGAAATTAAAAAAGGAACTGGAAGAATTGAATGATTTATTAGGTGTATAGTGAAAAAGAAAATTATTTTAGTTACTAATGACGACGGCATAAATTCGGATGGGATTAAATCCCTGGCACAAGCCATGAGGAATATAGGCGTAGTTTATATTGTCGCGCCGGACAGCGAACAGAGCGGTGTATCTCATTCACTTAGTTTAAGAAAACCCATAAAAATCGAAAAAACAGGCATAAGGAGTTACCAGGTTGCCGGGACGCCTACTGATTGTGTTTTAATCGCGATAAAAAAAATACTGCCGTCTTTGCCGTCCCTCGTGGTTTCGGGGATTAACAAAGGCCCTAACCTTGGAGACGATGTCACTTATTCCGGCACGGTTTCCGCCGCGATGGAAGGCACATTATTCGGCATAAATTCGATAGCATTTTCACTCGCATCATACAAAGATAATGATTTTTCAGCCGCGTCTGAAATTTCAGCGTCTATCGCGAAAAGCGTTATTAACAAAAAATTTCCTTTAAACACGTTTCTTAATGTTAATATACCGGGTGTAAGTTTGGGACGTATAAGGGGAATAAAAATAACCCATCAGGGGGACCGTATTTACCAGGATTATGTCAGGAATGAGACAGGGAAAAACGGGAAAAATTATTACTGGATTGAAAGTAATGAACCATACGGCGAATATGACAATGGGAGCGATTTGCAGGCCGTAAAAGACGGGTTTATATCAATAACCCCGCTGCAGCTTGATATGACTAATTATCACGGGATAAGGCAGGTTTCTTCGTGGCTGGAAAAAATAAATTTGTGTAAATTGTAACGGATGGACCGTTACCACCCACGATTTATGGTTTACGGATAAAATATGGATTATTCGGAAAATCGGAAGCTTATGGTTGAAGCGCAGATAGAGAGGCGCGGGATAAAAAATGAGCGGGTTTTAACAGTAATGAGGGAATTACCGCGGCATTTATTTGTTGAGGAAAGGTATCATGACTCGGCTTATGCCGATCATCCCCTGCCTATAGGGGACGGCCAGACAATTTCACAGCCGTATATTGTGGCTTTGATGACTGAAAAATTAAACCTTTCAGGAAATGAAAAAGTTTTGGAAATCGGAACGGGGTCCGGTTACCAGACAGCAGTGCTCGCGAAATTGTCAAGGGAGATTTACACTATTGAAAGGTTCAGCAGTTTATCTTTTAATGCCCGGAATGTCCTTGCTGGTTTAGGTTTTAATAATATCGTTTTTAAAACGGGCGACGGCAGTTTAGGATGGAAAGAATTTTCGCCTTTTGACAGGATTCTTGTGACTGCCGCGGCGCCGGAAATACCCGCGGCACTTTTTGAGCAATTAAAAGACAACGGGCAGATGGTTGTTCCTGTCGGGCCCAGATTTTCCCAGGTTCTTACCCTGGTAATAAAGGACAAAAACGGGAATATGGTTAAAGAAGAAATATGCGGCTGTGTTTTTGTCCCGTTAGTCGGGATTTGCGGCTGGAAAGGCAATTTTGATGATTGAAGGAATTTCGCCGGAAATAAAAATTTTTTTAATGTCAATGGTCCCGGTAATTGAAGCGCGCGGGGCGATACCTGTAGCCATCCAAATTTACGGGATGCACTGGTTTAAAGCGTTTATATTGTCAGTCGCGGGAAATGTAATTCCTGTTGCGCCAATACTTTTAATACTGGGTTATTTTTTAAAATTTTTAACGCGGACCGCGTTTTATAACAAAATTTCCACCGGTCTTGCTGAATATAAACAGGGGAAAAACGAAATAATCGAAAAATATGAAACATTGGGCCTTATGGTTTTGGTATCGATACCTTTTCCCATTTTGGGAATTTGGAGTGCCGGTATTTTAGCGTTTTTATTAGGCGTAAAATTTTGGCACGCGTTTATTTCAATCAGTTTGGGTGTTTTTATATCAGGCTCAATAGCTTTGATATTAATTAAAGCGGGCTGGCTGAACGCGATAGCCGCGGCCTTGATTTTAACCGGAGCAGCTTGTTTTTTAATATCCAAAATAATGTTTAAAAGACAACAGGGAGAACTTTAAATATGGGAAATAAGCAATTAGATCTAAAAGACAAACTTAATGAAGTCACCGGTAAACTTAGCGGTGAAAGTGTCACGTTATCGTTAATCATGGAATTAATCGAACAGGAAGCGCTGCTTGTGTTTTGCATTTTCTTAACAATCCCGTTTATGGTCCCTGTTTCCATACCGGGCGTCAGCACGGTTTTCGGCGCGGTCATTTTTTTAATCGGGTTAAGTATTATGCTTAACTGCCCGCCTTTGTTGCCGAAACGGTTCATGGAAAAGAAATTTCCTGCCGATAAGCTCCGTGCGGCGCTTCATAAAGGCGCCGTCTGGGTTGAGCGTCTGGAAAAAATAAGCCATCCCCGTTTATCTTATTTGACAACGGGAACCGGGATGGTCCACTTCAATGGACTTATGATAGTCCTTGGCGCGGTTTTGCTCATGTTTCCTTTTGGGCTGGTCCCTTTAAGCAATACGCTTCCGGGACTGGCGGTGATGTTTCTTTCGATAGGAATTTTGCAAAAAGACGGAATTTATATTATGCTGGGTTATATAACAAATATAATTACCATAATTTATTTTATGGTTTTAATAATAACAGGCGCGGCTGTTGTCCGGGAAGTATCTGTAAAATTAATGTCAATATTCCCTTTTATATTTAATAAATGAATAATTTGTCGGGGTGTAGCGCAGTTGGTAGCGCACTTGGTTCGGGACCAAGGGGTCTCCAGTTCAAATCTGGACACCCCGACCATATCTTAAAAATCCTTCAAAAAACTCAAACATAAATATCAATCGTTGTATTCCATTTAAATTCGTTGTTCAATATTTCTCTTGACAGGTAAAAAATCGGGGGATAGAATTATACCTAGCCCAAGTTCCGCAGTTTGAAAGGAGAAAGAAGATTTTTTTAGGTAAGTTGCTCAAGAAAAGCTTAATACGGCGAAGGCGAATTACAAAGAAACGAATGTAGTGCAGACCACCCTCTTGAAAA
>JBFMCF010000040.1 GCA_040754625.1 bacterium
GAACATAACGGCAAAATAACAACAATAAGAATAGAATCCGCGTATGAATTTGAAGAAGACACCACGTGGAACGTAACACTCGAACTTTATGCCGGAGACACAACACTAACCGGTCAATTACTGGACTTTGAGACAATCCAGTTCAACAATCTGCCCGCCAGTTCCTGTGACACGAATACAGGTTATAACAGCACCAATTTAATAATAAACGGCATAGACGATCGGATAGAATTTATAATAAAAAACACAGCGCAAGACGGATACCTGTCGGGACAATACACCCTGAAAGCTTTAATAAACAAAGACAATTTTGAAACAACCTTAGGCCCTGTTTCATTCAACGTCGACAAATGCGTGACCCCGTTGTCCGGCGATACCCACGGTCCGTTTAAAATTACCGCTGTGGACAGGACGGGCATATGCTGTGAGGGCATCCAGGAACCCGCGATTATTCTGAATAACTATGGGAACGGGAAATCGGCGGCCTTCACATTCGACCTTGTCCAATCAAACAACGACACGACATTCGGAAAAATCAGGGAACTCATACTGAACAGCATAATCTGTACGACACCTGAAACAAGCCCTGTTTATCCGATGGCAACACTGCCGGTAGAAATAGATATTTTTAACAGAGGTAAAAATGTAGATTTAAAAATAAATGAAATAGTGCCGTTCGACTTGACAATTTCGGATATAATAGATGGCGGGATAAAAAACAATAACGAAATAACCTGGCAATTTAATATGCCGGAAAGCACAACAAAAGATTTAAAATACTATTTATTAATTCCGGATAATACCCTGCAATACACTTTAATGACAGAAGTAAACTATCTTGATTACGACAGCACCTGGAAGTTCTATAACAATTATCCGCTGGATATAGCCAATACCCACACGATGCTTGAATTAATCCAGGAAATAACAGATGAACTAAACAATATGAATTTAAGCCCCGGAGACAGGGAAAAGGCGGGTGCGGTAATAGAAAAGATGGAAAAAATAAGACTGCGAAACGCGGGGACAAAAAAAGAATATGAGAAAAATATTGAAGATTGTTTAAAGGCGGCAGACAAGTTAACTGATATAGCCGGTGCGGACATTACTTCGGTCAGGTTAAAACTGGATGAGGTTTTGAGGATAAATGAGGTGTGGTGGAGTAAAACTTTTTAGACAACTCTGGAGTCGGACAAATTATGTTAAAAAAGAAATTAGTTTATCTTGATAACGCGGCGACATCTTTTCCAAAACCCGGGCAGGTTTACCGGAAGATGGATTATTGCATGCGAAATGTGGGTGCCAACCCGGGGCGTTCGGGGCATCGTATGGCAATAAAAGCGGACGAGATGATTTACGAGACGCGTGAAACGATAAAAAAATTTTTCAATATGCCCGGTTCGGAAAACATTGTTTTTACATCCAATGCCACTATGGCATTAAATTTCGGGTTAAAAGGTGTTTTGCAAAAAGGCGATGAGGTTGTTACAAGCTCGATTGAGCATAATTCGGTTTTCAGGCCGCTGATGCAGTTAAAAAAAAAAGAAGGAGTCAGGGTTACATTCGTCCCTTGTTCAAAGGATGGTTTTCTTGACCCGGATGATGTTAAAAAGGCTGTAACCGGAAAGACAAAATTAATTATAGTAAATCACGCGTCAAATGTAACAGGGACAATAACTCCTGTAAGAGAAATTGGAAAAATCGCAAAAAAATCGGGGGTTATTTTTTTTATTGATGCCGCCCAGACCGCGGGAAATGTGCCTATTGATGTTCAAGAAGATTATATTGACATGCTTGCCTGTTCGGGACATAAAAGCCTTTTAGGTCCGCAGGGAACGGGCATTTTATATGTGGGCCCGGGATTAAAATTGAATACGATAATTGAAGGGGGCACCGGCAGCAGTTCTGAAAGCGAAAAGCAGCCGGAACTTTTGCCTGACAAATTAGAGAGCGGCACGCTTAATACAGCAGGCATAGCCGGGTTGGGCGCCGGCGTAGATTTTATTTTAGATACGGGATTAAATGAAATTATCGGCAAAAAATATTTATTAATAAAAAAACTGCTTGATAATTTAAAAAATCTTGAAAAAATCAAAATCTATGGACCGGGAGATCCAAAAAAAATTGTCCCGATAGTTTCTTTTAATATAAATTCAATTGACCCGTCTGAAGTCGGGTGTCTTTTGGACGAACGTTTTGGAATAATGACGAGGGTGGGTCTCCATTGTTCTCCTTTGGCGCATAAAACAATCGGTTCATTCCCGAGGGGAACAGTACGGGTAAGCATTGGTTTTTTTAACACGGAAGAAGATGTCGATTATTTGATAAAAAGCATAAAAAATATTTTAAAAATAAAGACATAATGGACAAAGAGCTGAAAGAAGAATGTATCCTGGTTTTTCAAACTACGCATAGAACGCTGCAGGCGGAAAATATTTTAAAAAAAGAGAAGATAAAGATTAAAATTATATTAAAACCCCGTTCAATTACAACTGATTGCGGCCTGGCGATTAAATTTGACCCTTTAAACAAAGATACAGTCTTAAAAATTATTAAGGATTATAATTTGTCATTAATGGGAATATACGGCAGGAGCGGAGAAAAATGGATAAAATTATAAAAAAGATATCGCGGGAATTATTTATGCTTTTTGTTTTGTTTATTGTTTTTTTAAATTTGCAAAAAGATATTTTTGCAAAGGATGACCAGAATTGTTCTGAATGCCATGCGCAAAAATATATGCGCAAGTACGACGATGACGGTAAACTGACAGAACTTTTTACGGATAAAGACATGTTTGACCATTCCATTCACGCAAAATTGACCTGCCAGACCTGCCATACAAGTGTCAAAAGCACCCCGCACAAGACAGAAGAAATTGAAAAAGTGGATTGCTCGGCGGAATGCCATATCGATGATACGACTATACCAAAGGCATACCGCCATAAGGCGCAATATGATACGGTGTTCCGCAGTGTTCACGGGGCAAGTTTTGAGGAGAAAAATGTGTGCGGCTGTCACGACCCTCATCGTATGACGAAAGCGGGAGAATTAAGCTCAAATGAAATTATAAAGGAATGTCTTAAATGCCATAATGATATTTATATGATGAAAAAACACAAGGTTTCGATAAAACCGCAAAAAACTTATGCTGATTCAATTCATGGAGAGATAATTAAATTCGGCGACCTTGATGCCCCAACTTGCAGTTCCTGCCATAATTATCATGATATACGGAGGAAGGATGATCCAAAAGCCACTCTTCATCCCCTCAATCTAATTAAAGTCTGCAAATTGGAAAATTGCCATCCGAACGCAAGGCCCGCGTTCGCGGAGGGCAGTGTCCATTTTATTTACAGGGGCACAAGAAAAAAAATAATATATTGGACAGAGAAAATTTTATTTTATATTCTTCTTATTACTGTCTGCGGGATGATGGTCCACTATCTTTCGGATTTTTTAGGTGAAGACGGCGAACGCAGAAAAAGTTTTAATATTATAATCAACCTTCTTATTGTTTTTTTTATTGCCGCGAGCGCCGGGGGATATTACTATTTTAATTTTTATAAAAAACTTCCGTTTAAATATGATACTTTTAATTTAAGTGCTGAATTCCAGAGTGTATGTTATACATGCCACGGGGAGATTGTGCATAAAAAAAATAAATCTATCAGGGCGTTTATGAACAGGCATACCCGGAAGATTGTCTGTGAAACGTGCCACCTGAAAAATAATGAGATAGTTGAAAAAGAAAGACTTTTATCTTTGGCCGGTGATGACAGCACCCTCGTAATACAGGAAAAAGGGGAGATGAAATACCGCTGGTATGACGGAGGCGGGGAAGTTTTGTCGGGCTTGAGGGGTAACGATGGTGATGACAAAGCCAGGATTGTTCCTTATCTTGAAAACAGCGGAAAAATGATATTTATTTTGTCGGATAAGGAAGGAAAAATTCCCCCTGGTTTTGCTGTTTCAAAACGGGGCAGGGAATGTTCTGAATGCCATCGCAAGGAAGGATTGCTTGATTTTAAGGCGTTAGGTTATTCAGACGCGCGAATAAAGAAATTTGAGGTATTGAATGTTTACAAACGAATGCGTGAAGGCGAAACATTTTTTCAACAGCAATTATTTTGATTATTTGAGTTCGGCAAATTTTTAATTTCAAAATCTCTTTTTGCTTGGCCCGAAACGCATTTCTATAAATCTAAGCTCATTTTGGACGATTTCCACAATCCCATCAAGGAGCAAATCAGGAGTCGTGGAAATCGAAATTCCAAAATTTCGCTAAGATTTATAACAAAAAGCGTTTCTATAGACGCAAAAAGAGACCTTGAAATTAAATTTGCCAAACCAAAGTTGATTACTTAAATAAAAATGAGAAAATTTTACAGGATATTTTTAATTTTATTTTTTCAAATATTTTTCTTAAGTTTTTTTGTTACCTCTCCTTTTGCCCAGGAACAGCCGGAGCCGGAAAAATCCCAGGAATTGCAAGAACAGCAACAGCCACAGGAGCCACAGAAACCGCAGGATACGGAGGTTCAAAAACCGCAGGAACAAGCGCCGGCCGCAGTTAAAGAAGAAGCACTTCCTCTTGAGCAGCAGGACATATCCAATGAAGAATGTGTAAAATGCCATTTTGAAGATGAAATAAACCTGAAATCCGGTTCAGGCACGGATATTATGGAATATAAAGGCGAAAAATATGTGGCGGACGAAATGATGTGCTATAGCTGCCACGATGGTTCCACTCTGGATAACCGTGCCACCCGGTGGACCGGGCAGCAGCATCCCATGGGAATGAAACCCTCTGAAAAGGTAGTTATACCCCCAAAATTTCCCCTTACAAAAGATGGTAAATTATATTGTTGCACATGCCACACCCCTCATGTTGTCCAGGGGACAAGCAATCTCAGGAAAGAATCAGTTAATTCTTCTTATTGTGAATTGTGCCATACAAAATTAAGCCAGGGAAGAAAGACCGGCGACCATCCGGTAAAAGTTGTTTTCAGCAAAAAACTTCCAAAAGAACTAGTAGGGACAAATGCCAAAATATCATTGTCAAATAAACCGGGAGAAGAGGGAAAACCAATTATGATATGCCAAACCTGTCATGTGGTTCATGGCGCGCCTAAGGGAACGGAAAAGCTCCTTGTAATAGCAAAAAAAGAGAATGGCATATCGGGCCCGCAGCTTTGTGAAGCCTGCCATGAGGATAATCCCAGCAGAATGGGTTATAAATATGGAACAACCAGCCATTCCATAAATATTATTCCAGGCGAAGAAAGTAAAATTCCTCCTGAATGGGAACCGGAAAAGAAAAGCATAAAAGGTGATGATGGAAGATTAACATGCAGGACCTGCCATACGCCTCATTTCGCAGTGAAAGAAACACCTATGCTGGTAATAAATAATAATAACGGTGCGTTATGCCTTAAATGTCATACAAAATACAGTGGCGGGGGAGTGAAAGAAAAAAATACGGGGTCCCATCCCGATATGATAAAACCAAAAAAGGATATGAAGATTAGTGACGTTGTCAAATCCCGAATGGAAGATGATATGGTAACATGCAATACATGCCATTCAAATCACAACACGGCTGATAATAAATTGCCCCAGAGCCCGAAGGCGTTATTAGTGGGTAACAGTGACGATTCAAATTTTTGTAAAAATTGCCACGAAAAGGATTACAGCGTAAGCAAAAAAGAAGCGGAAGAGACAGGCAACCATCCAATTAATATCAAAACTGGAAAGGTAAAATATCTGCCGGGGCTGAAGATTGCTGAATTAGGCGGCAGGTTAAGCAGTGAAAACCAGGTTATTTGCAACAGCTGCCACCGTACACACGGCGGTGTCAAGGGGACGGGTAACCTTCTTGCCTCTGTTGAGGATAATAAATTATGCGGCTATTGCCACCAGGATTACGGTGTTGAAGGTCTGGATTTTCGTGTCCGGATAATAGATAGTACAAAACTTGGTTTGCTGAAAAAAGGCTATGATTCTTCAGAAATTATTATAGAAAAGGAAGACGCCCATATAGATTTTACTAAAATAATTCCAGGGTCTTCACATCCTGTCAACCGTTCTTCGGAATTTATCAAGGTGAATAAGGACATCCTGGATGCAGGCGGGAGATTAGGCAGGGAAAATAAATTAATATGCCATACATGCCATAAATCACACGGCGCTTATAAAAATACCGCCAATCTTGTGCTGGAAAATAATAATTCCGGTTTTTGCCTGAAATGCCATAATGACAAAGAACCGGTCCTTCGCAGTGAACACAGCCTGGAAAAAATTGCTCCTCTGGATAAAAACATACAGGGCAAAACACAGTCCGAAAGCGGTATCTGCGGGATATGCCATTTGGCACATGGCGGGACAATAACTACGATGTTTAGCCGTGGAATTGATTCTACCTTAAACGACCCTGTATCACAGATGTGCTTAAGCTGCCATTCAAAAGGAAAGAACGGGGAGAAAAAATTGGCAGGCGAATACAGGCACAGCACGAACATTGGAATAGAAGAAACAAACCGGAAAGAAACATTACTGCCTTTATACAATAAATTGGGAGAGATTATACGTGTCGAGCCTAAAACCCTGAATAAGGATGGATTTGTTACATGCGGGACGTGCCATAATGTTCATCAATGGGACCCTTCGGATAAGAATAAGGGAAGTGTGGAGAATCAGGAAGGGGACAGCAAAAATAGTTTTTTACGTATGGTTTATAATAAAAAAGATTATAAATTCTGCAGTGAATGCCATACCGGATACGAGGCTGTCGAAGGTACGGAACATGATTTAAGGGTTACGGCCCCGAAGGAAAAAAACAGCAGGGGAGAAATCGCGGAAGAAAGCGGAGTATGCGAGAGCTGTCATTATATACATAACGGTAACCAGGCAAATATTTGGGCCAAAGAAGTAAAAGGAGATGCCGACACTATAACACTTTTATGCCGTGAAAGCTGCCACTGGCCGGAAAAATCCGGTGAGAAAAAATTAATCGGGAAATTTTCCCATAGCATTTTCGTCAATATGAAATATTCGGATGGTGAAACAATACTGCCTCTTTTTGATAAGAACGGGAAGGCCGTTAAAGAAAAAAGACGGGAAGAGAAAAAAAATGAACTTTTAATAACATGCGCGAGCTGTCATAATGTGCATCAATGGGACCCGCAAGACACAACTGCCGGCAGGGACAAGAAAAATACTGAAGGTACCAGGCTAAATAGTTTTTTAAGAATAAAAGATAAAGAGGAATCAGAATTATGCATGGATTGCCATTCTAACAAACCTACATCCAGGACAGAGCATGACCTCAGGGTTGTAGCCAAGGATGAAAAAAATATCAATAAGCAGACTACGCCGGAAAGCGGCATATGCGGTGCGTGCCACA
The DNA here is from genome assembly GCA_040754625.1 of bacterium. Classification (NCBI taxonomy): domain Bacteria; species bacterium. Next base: position 7,406 of record JBFMCF010000040.1, read on the forward strand.
TAATCCATAATGCCAGGGACAGAATTTTATGGTCGAAAGAGTTAGATACAAGTACGGGAAAAGGCGGCTCAATCACAAGAGAATGTGAAAGCTGTCATATTGAAAAGAAATGCGGCGAAAAAAAACTGATTGGCAAAATCACACATCCGATAGACCGCGGCCTGCCGGGATATGAGGTAGTTCCTACTTTGCCGTTATATAGTGAAGACGGCAAGAGGATGTGGCCGAAAGAAGAGGAGAAAAATATTTATGGAGATGTGACCTGCGCCACCTGTCATGATGCGCACCAATGGGACCCTAATGATAGTTCTTTAGGGCGCAGCGGTAAAAATGAAGAAGGTAATGTATCAAACAGTTTTCTTCGCATGAGAGACGACTCTACATCTGTCCTTTGCGGGAATTGCCATGTTGAAAACGTATTAATCCTTAATTCTGAACACGATTTAAATATTACCGCGCCTAAGTCAACTAATGTTATCAAGCAGACAGTGAAAGAATCAGGGCCCTGCGGCGCGTGCCATTTAATTCATAATGGGCTGGAATTAAAACTTTGGGCAAGGATTCCGGTGCTTGTTAAAGATGATCTGATTGCGACCCTTTGCCTGAGCTGTCATTCCAAGGGAAATTGCGCGGAGAAAAAACAGACAGGTAAACATTCTCACCCCACAGGAATATCAATTTTTGAAGCCGGATTGACCACAAGCCTTCCGCTTTTTAATCCCGACGTTACAAAACGGGTGGATGGGAAAATGTACTGCAACACATGCCATAATGTACATCAATGGGCACCGGGTTTCCGCGGGCCCGGGGCCGGTGTTAACCTGGACGGCGATGGAACAAACAGCTTCCTGAGACTGCGTAATGATAAAGAATCGACCCTTTGTCTTGATTGCCACCAGCTTGAAGCTTTAATGGTCAACACGGACCATGATTTATCAGTAACAATTCCGAATGAACCGAATATTAATAAAGAATTGGTATCCCAGTCCGGTTCTTGTTCGGCCTGTCATCTTCCGCATAACGGCGGCGAAGCACAAAGATGGGCTAAACCGCTGGGACCGGGCGATGATATTGTGACAAAACAATGCCAGAGCTGTCATTATGACGGAAAAATTGCGGCGACAAAAGTAGGCGAGCATTCTCATCCTATTAATGTGAAGATTACGAAAAAAGATATGTCAACTTCACTGCCGTTATATACAAGAGACGGCAAAATTGATAATGTTGAAGGTGAAATAGGCTGTCTTACCTGCCATTTTGTTCATCAATGGAGCCCGAAACAATATGAAAAACAAGACAGGGCGTCAGGTATTTTTGATATAGAAAATATAAGCGATAAAATTATGGGAAAGATAGTCCATGTCGCGGAAAAATTTGTTTATGTTGACCCGACTGGTTTTCCTGCAAGCAGGGAACTTAAGGAAGGTGAGATACTTTCTATTTTGAAAAAGAAGAAAATAGCCGCGAAACTGAAAATTGAAAAGGTAAATCCTTTTTCTGCAAATTTCAAAATTTTTGCGCAAAGTCTTTCTGTAGACGAAGATGTTGTCCTGGAAGTGGGAGATGAGGTTTTGGATGACCAGAGACTGCAAAAGGGAATTGAGGGAAACGGGAAAAATAGTTTTTTAAGAAAGATATGTGATGTCTCAACTGCCTTGTGCATGGATTGCCATTATAAATATATCGGGACTATCGGTTCAGATCATGATTTATCGATAACTGCTCCGACCGCGAGGAATGCTGACGGAAAGACCGTTTTTGAATCCGGCTTGTGTTCGTCATGCCACAGGGCGCATGGAGGCAGCGGCCGCGGGATTTCCGCCCAGGCATTGGTCCATGGGCAGCAGGAACAACAAAACCTTCCTGTATTCAGGCCGATTTGTTATGCCTGCCACCGTGATTCCGGGGGGTTAGCCGACCAAAAGAAAATTTCCGTTCACCATAAAATCATTAAATATCCGGAATTTAGTAAAGCTATCAGGTTACCGGAAGTCCCTTTCCCTTTATATAATCAAAATGATTTACCATGGACAGTAAAGGATGAAGACAGGTATGTAAGTTGTGCCACCTGCCATGACCCTCATCAATGGGACCCCGAAAGAAAGAATACCCGGCATCCTGTTGATCCAAAAACCGGGAAATATATAATACGGGTAGAAGGCGACGATACCAATAGTTTTTTAAGAATGCGTAATGACAAATGGCTGATGTGCAATAACTGTCATCTGACGGAAGTTCATTTACACGCGGAGGAGATGCTTAAGAATATCGGCCTCTGGCAAAATTTAGGCAGTGTAATTTCAGGCGAAGAAGATGGGAAAACAAAAAAAATGGCCTTTTCATCAACTGAAGTTAATAAAACGGTTACAGATACAGTTTCAGCAGTAACAGACACGGCTTATGTTGATACAACCGTTAATATTGATACATCCAATATTGTGGAAGCGGAAGATACTACTTTGGACACCGCTTTACAGGAAGACGAACTTGATATTAAACCCAGTGTTATAGCTTATATTTATGACAGCCCGGTCCGCATTTCAAAAACTTTCCGTATCAGCATTATTTTCAGCGAAATGCTGAATCCTAATGTTGTTCCTAAAGTTACATTAATAGGCGACGGTAAAAAGTCTCCGGAGGTCCCGGAAGCGGGCGGGGTTTTTGGCACCAATGAAGTTGAAAATGATACTTATATAACTCCTCCTATTGTTTTGGATGAAGATATGGGAGGCAATATTACTGTTGTTGTTGAGAATGCAGAGGGTGTTGTTGAAAATAAAATGGACCCTGTTGCAGACCATACCTTTTTCTTTGATACAAGGCCTGAAACCATGGAGTTTTACCGGACAGCGAAGCTTATTATTAAAGAAGGAAGTTATACGCATTCTCCTGAAATACATCTTTTGATGGAGGCAAAAGGAGCGGTTAAAGTTTTAATCAGTGAAAATGCTGTTTTTAAAAACGCGGTTTGGCAGGATTTTGTCCCTGAAAAGAAATTAATGCTTTCAGAAGGGGACGGCGAAAAGATAATTTATGTCAAATATAAGAAAACCGATGAGATTGAAACAGTGCCTTTGAATGTAAAGGTTAATTTAGTAACTATTAAAAATGAAAGTGAAATCCGCGGGACAATCACTGATAATATAAGATTGACCACCGCGGGAAGCCCTTATATTATCCACGGGCTGGTAAACCTGCCTGAGGGTTTTTCCATGATAATTGAAAAAGGAGTAAAACTGTTGTTTGAAGATGCGGGGCAGAAAGAGGTTGAAAAAGGGAAATTAGTTGTTGAAGGAAGCATTATTGTGCAGGGCACTACAAGCATCCCGGTAATTTTTACATCCCGCAAAGATACACCGGCCCCTGAAGATTGGGAGGGTGTTACTATTGTTCGTTCCAAGGTCCAAAGTTCACTTGAAGGTTTTCAACTGAATTATGCAAAAAATGGGATTTTTCTGGAAGCGGCGCCGGTGTTGATAAAAAACAGTGTTATTGAAAAGTGTTCGGAATCCGGCATTGTTTGTGCCGGCCGTTCGGACGCCAAAATTACAGAATGTTCTATAATGGAAAATAAGTATGGAGTATCAGTTGAACAATCCAATCCTATTATTAATAAAAATACAATTTTAAAAAATAGGATAGGGATTTCCGCCAAGGCGGTTTCCAAACCGAAGATAGCCACGAATACAATTAAATTCAACGGGGTCGGGATAAATTGCGAGGAGATATCAAGCCCGTGGATCCTTGACAATTTAATTTCTGAAAACAGCAATGGTATCCGGTGCGCGATTTATTCGCCGCCGATTATAGCAAATAATGAAATAACGAAAAATAGCGAAAGCGGGATTTATATTGATGAGGCATGCCCGATGGTATTTAAGAATATTATAAAAGAAAATAAAATTGGTGTCCAGATTGAGAATGATTACCGTAAATTTTTAATCAGTTTCAACAACATAGTTAATAATATCGAATACGCGGTAAAAATGGATAAATATATTATGCAGGTAAACGCAATAGATAACTATTGGGGAGCGGAAAGAAGAGAAATAATTTCAAAGTTAATTTCTGACGGGAGTTCAATTAAAGAAGAAGTGAAAGTGGAAGAAAAAATCGAAGAAAAGACTTTTATCATGTTTGGGGAAAAAGCGGAAGAGGAACCGGAAGAAGAAAACAAAATTAAATTAGGTGTTGTAAAATTTCTTCCATTCCAGATAGAACAGATAAAGGATGCCGGTATATCACTGGATTAGGTAAAAATGGAATTTGATTCAAATTTATATGATCCGGGTAATTCAACAGCGCGATGTTTTGATGCCAGAATAAAGATAATTTTTCTATTTTTTGTATTTATTATTATATTTTTGACAGATACATGGATTAATATTTTTATATGTTCTTTATTTTCTTTGTTTATTGTTTTTTTAGGCAGGGTCCCTTTAAGAAAGTTATTCAGCGGCATAAAAACTTGGTTTTTAATAGTTGTTTTTATATGTATTTTTCCTTCTCTTGTTACTGAAGGCCGGCTGTTTATCAGATTAGGATGGATTAGCATCACTTATGAAGGAATAAGAGAAAGCGGAATGCTTTTTGCCAAGCTCTTATTGACCTCGCTAAATGCAAAGATTTTAACTGCAACAACAACAATAAGGCAGATTATTTTGGCATTCCAGTATTTTTCTTCTCCTTTGAAAATACTTGGTTTTTCATCTGAGGAAATGGGTTTTATTGTAAGTGCCGGGACCGGCTTCATCCATTTTTTTTCAAAAGAAGCCAGGCAGATTACCCAGGCAGGGACGCTGCGCGGTATTGACTGGGATGTGCGAAGGATTTTAAACCAGCCTTTTAAAATATTATTTTTGATACAGGCGGTAATAACCCGCATGTATACCGTTGGCTTCCAGATGGAAGAATCTTTAAAAATCTATGGATATAACCAATGTTGTAATAAAACTTCTTTCTATGAACTTAAATATAAAGCGGCGGACTGGATCCTTGTTTTAGGGATTGTGTTTTTAGGTGCAATTGTTTATTATTTTAATTGAAGTTTCGCGGCTTTTAAACAACTGGTGCATATAAGAGATTGTCTTGTGTGCCCTTTTATGGTTATTTTTGTTTTCTGGAGGTTTGGCAGAAAATTGCGTTTAGTTTTATTATGGGCATGACTTACATTGTATCCTTTTAATGTTCCTTTGCCGCAAATAGCACATGCTCGGGCCATGTTATAACTCCTTTTTTATTTTTAAATTTCAATGGATATAAAGAAAAATTATATCATAAAAAATAAATGTGTCAAGAAAAAATAATTAACACAGATATCCAGTATTTAAAGGGTGTTGGCCCTTACAGGGTGGAAATTCTGAACAAACTCGGGATTTTTAATATTATTGATTTGCTGTATTATATTCCGCGTGACTATGATGATAGAAGTAATATAAAACCAGTTGGTTTTGCCGTCCCCGGAGAGCGGGAAACCGTAAAAGGGATAATTATTTCGTCAAATGAATTCAGGCCGGGAACGAGGGGGCATGTTCATTCAATCCTTAAGGTCTTGGTCAGGGACGAGACGGGCATCATGGAAGGAATATGGTTTAACCAGCCGTATTTGAAAGACACATTTGCTGCCGGCAAAAAGGTGTTTTTTAGAGGAAAGATAGAGATTAACAGGGGGCGTAAGCAGGTAAATTCTCCTGATTTTGAACTGATTGATTCAGAAGAAGATGAAAAGTTTTTGGGTATTGCGCCTATTTACCGCCTGAAAGATAATATTTCGCAGAAGCAATTTAGAATTCTTGTGCGGAATGCGCTGGATAAATATTTAAATATAATTCCGGATTTTTTACCGGATGTTTTAAAAAAAAGAAATAATCTGGTAACATTGAAAGAAGCTTTATATAATATCCATTTTCCAAAAGACCTTATTTGTAAAGAGCGCGCGAGGGCGCGCCTTGTATTTGATGAACTTTTCCTTTTTGAGTTTAAATTGGCGCGCCGGAGGAGAAATTTATCATTAAAACAAGGCATTAAATTTGATGTGAACAATAAATTGATTGAGACCTTTTTAAAAAGCCTGCCGTTCTATTTAACTAACGCACAGAGACATGTTCTATCCGAAATTAATAATGATTTGTCAAGCGGAAGAATTATGAGCCGGCTTTTGCAGGGAGATGTCGGGTCAGGCAAAACGGTCCTTGCGATTTATTCTCTTATCATTGCTTCGGCCTGTAATTACCAGGGCGCGATTATGGCGCCGACAGAGATACTGGCAGAACAGCATTTTAGAAATATCAATAGTTATTTATCAGGTTTGAACATAAAAACAGGCCTCCTGATTTCAGGTGTTAAAAACAAAAAAGAAATTGAGAAGGGACTGTCCGACGGGACAATTCAAATTGTTGCAGGGACACACGCGCTTATCCAGGAGAAAGTAAAATTCAATCGTTTAGGTGTTGTTGTGATTGATGAGCAACACCGTTTTGGCGTAGGCCAGCGGAACATATTAAGGCAGAAGGGCATCGATTCTCATCTCCTCGTAATGACTGCAACTCCTATTCCAAGGACATTGGCCCTTACCTTATACGGGGATTTAGATTTATCCGTGATTGATGAACTCCCCCCGGGCCGGCAGAAAATAATTACCCGCTGGATAAATGAAAACAAAAGGGATTCAGCGTATTATTTCGTGCGCCAGGAGATTTCCAGAGGCAGCCAGGTTTATTTTGTTTATCCGTTGATAGAAGAATCAGAAAAGCTGGATTTAAAAGCCGCTTCTAAAATGTATGAACATTTTCAACAGGACATATTTCCTGATTTGCGGTTGGGCCTTCTTCATGGTAGAATGAAGCCCGAAGAGAAAGATAAAACCATGAATGCCTTCAGGAAAGGTGACATTGATATGCTTGTGAGCACCACTGTAATTGAAGTTGGTGTTGATGTCCCGGGGGCAACAATCATGTTTATCGAGCATGCTGAACGTTTTGGTTTGGCCCAGTTACATCAATTGAGGGGGAGGGTGGGCAGGAGTAAAAACCAGAGTTATTGCATTATTCTGACTTCGGGCAGGATATCCGCTGATGCAAAAAAAAGGATGGATGTTTTTGTTAAAACCCAAAACGGTTTTGAGCTGGCGGAAGAGGATTTAAAAATGAGAGGCCCTGGTGAATTTTTCGGGACAAGGCAGCATGGCATGCCGGAATTTAAAATTGCCGATTTAATTCATGACGCAAAAATTATTCCGCTGGCAAAAAAGGAAGCTTTTGATTTTTTGAAAAATGGAACTTTTGTTAAAAATAATTATATTTTATTGATAGAAAAAGAAATTGAACAAAGATATAATAAAAAACCGGAGGCAAATTGATATTGGGCCTGAAAAAAAATATATTGGTATATATTTTTTTGGCAGTAATTGTTTTTCCTCTCTGCCGGGTTTATTCACAGGCAGGGGCGGACAAGCTTTATTCGGAAAAAATAAAGAAGCAGTATGGTAAAGTATCAACTGTTGAAAAAGATTCTATTGTTATTAATCTCGGGTGGGACGATGGAATTATTCCAGGTATGATATTTAAGGTTTTTGACCACGATAATAATCTTGTTAACAGATTGGAAGTCAAGGAAATACTGGGGAATAACATTTCCCTGGCTGATTTGTACAGGAAGGAGAAAAGTTTAAAAATAGAAGGCGGCCGGAGAGAAGTAAAAACAGGGTACGCGGTAGAATTAGAGATTGAAAATTCCGCCACAGTCCCAAACGGCGATGAAGAAATCCAGTTAAAAAGGCTTAAAGACAAAAACTTGCAGGTTAGAGTTGATGCAATGGATATATTGGCAAGGACCGGGGGGATTAATGTAATACCGGAAATAATTCAAATATTAAATGAAAACTCTGCCGCGGACCCTGTAAATAAAGAGGGGGAATCCTCACGGCAGAATTCCGGCATAAATTTAAAAAGAAGCGCCTCATGGGCGTTAGGAGAGATATCTTTTCGTGTATTTTCACAAATTTTTTTTGAAAGCAAGGACAAAACAGTCCTGGATAAAGAAAAAGAAGGGTTACTATATAAGGTCACAAATATTTTGATTGATTTATGTTCAAGCCCGGATAAAAATATTTCTTTAAATGCCGCGAGAAATATCGGGCGTTTAATAGCAATAAGGCAGATTTTTGGTTTAAAAAATGAATTTTTGCTGGCTCCCCTTACTAAAATCTTAATCAAAGAAAATGACAACTATGTAAAACGGGCGTTGATTGATGCCCTGGCTGAATTGAAGGATGAACGGGCGGTTTTTGTTTTACTGTCAATCTGGGGTGATAAAGACCCTGTGGTAAGGGCGAATGTGAGCTGGGCATTGGAAAAGATAGGTTACCCTGTGGTTCCGTTCTTAAAAGAAATAATTAATGACCCGGATGAAGAAAAGAGGAAAGAAGCTGTCCGTGTTTTATTTAAGCTTGGATATAAAACAAAAAAGGTTGGGAATAAGTATGAAATTGCTGAATAGGTTATTTGGATATTTAATTATTGTTTTATTTTTATTTTTATCTTTTCATAAAGGTTTTGCTGAAACCGAAGTGGACAAAGCAATTGAGCTTCTTTTGAAAGGCAATGTCCGTGAGAGAGAATACGCGGCGGAGTTTTTAGGAAAGCTGAAGATAAAAAAGGCGGTACCTTTTCTAAAAGATGCGATGGTCAAGGACGAAAGTTTTCTGGTCCGCCTGGCTTGCGTTTCTTCACTGAATAAATTCGGGGAGGATTATGATGTTGAACTTGTTGAAAAATCCCTGCGGCACGAAGATAAGTATGTGAGGCTGAAAGCGGTCAATGTTTTACAGAATTTATCCGAATGGAAAAACAAGGAGATTATTTTTAGTTTATTTAAAGATAAAGATATTGAAGTCAGGAGAAATATACTTATTACCGCGGGGAAATTAAAAATAAAAGAGGCTTTTGAGCCGCTTGTCCTTATACTGAAAGACCCGGTCCCTGAAAGCAGGGAATCGGCGGCCATTTCGCTTGGCAGTTTAGGCGACAAAAGGGCGATAAAACCTCTCCTGGAGACATTGGAAGACACCTCCTCAAAAGTGGTAAGGGCGGCGGTCATTTCTTTAGGGGAGATTGGGGATGAAGAGATTACAATGCCTATGATAAGAATGCTGGGCCATAAAGATAAATCTGTTCGTTATTTTGCAATAAATATTTTGGGGAAATTGGGTGATAAAAGCGGTTTCAAGGCGGTCCTCGGGATGGTAAATGATAAGGACCCGAAGGTCAGGTTAGGCGCGGTAAACGTCCTTGGAAAGTTAAAAATAAAGGAATATATCCCTGTCTTCAAAGAAGTATTGAACGGGGAAACCGATCCCTCTGTAAAATTGGAGGCCGCGAAAAGTTTGGTTTTAATGGAAGATTATACAGGTTATGATTTAATCAGGAATGAAGTTTTTAATAAAAACACCGATTTGAAGAAAGAAGCGATAGAAATATTAGGGATGATTAAAGATAAAAGCTCGATATCCACGCTTAAAGATTTATTTTTATATCCAAACCCGGAAATAAAAGAAACTGTTATCTGGTCGCTTGGAGAAATCAAAGACGCCTCTACATTTAATTTTTTAATAAAAATACTGAAAGAAGAAAAGGGTTTTACGATTGCCGTTATTGATGCAATAAAAAAATTGCAGGACAAAAGATTGATTCCTTTTTTAAATGACTTCCTGACTGACGAAAATTTTTTAATCCGGAGGCACGCGGCGCAGGTTTTAGGTAATTTTTCCGACAATAACCCGGAAATCGAAAAAAGGCTGGTTAATCTTCTATCTGATGATTATCTTGAAGTAAGGCAGGCCGCTCTTGCCACCCTGACTAAATGGGGCAAAAAAATAGATTTTAACCTTTTAAATATTGCCAGGAATAATTCTGATCCGCTCCGGATAACTGCTATTGCGGCCTTAACAGAATTAAATAATAAAGAGGTGATCCCGATTATACATTCTTTAATCAATGGAGACTCACCAACGCGGTCTAAATTATTATTGGCATACCAGTTAGCTTCTTTCGGGGATTACAGCGGCAAGAATTTAATAATAGAAGCGGCAAAGTCTGAGGATTACACTTTAAGAAAACAAGCGGCAGAGTATTCATCCAGATTCATGGATGCCGATATATTTAATGCGCTTTCAGGTCTTATTAAAGATAATAAAAAGGAGGTTAAGCTGGCGGCTGCAAAAGCCCTCGGGCAGATGTTTGATGAGCGCGCAGTTTTTGCTTTAATGGACAACCTTGTTGTTGAAAATCTGTATCTTGAAACTGAAATAGATAATTCGTTAGTCCATCTGCAGAATATTTCTATCGATTTTCTCATGAATGTTTTCAAAGATAAAAAATCTTTATCGAAGGAAGATGTCATCTATATGGAGAGGGTCAGCTCAATTTTAGTCAAAATTGGATTGCCTTCCATTGATAAAATTATTAAGACATATGAAGTCCAGGATATTAATCAAAAAATTAATATGACGGCTGTCCTTGTAAGGATCGGAAAAGACAGCTTAAGGCCGCTGGTTAATTACTGGGACGGGAATTTTACCCAGCTAAATAATACGCTGGTTGATGCTATTACAAAAATATGCATGGATGATACAAAAATATTAATTGACCTTCTGGAAGATGAGATGCTGCAAAATAAGGCTGTAAAACTTATCGCGCGGTTCCCCTCTAATAAAATTTTAGATTTACTAATTGATAAATTGTATATTACAAGCGGTATGACGCGGATAAAAGTCATTGAATGCTTGAGGGGAATAAGCGCTGTATCCACGGACAGGTTGATAGCGGATTTAAATAAATCGGACGAAGCAAGACAAATAGTTATAATTGAGGTCCTGGGAGAAATCAGGTCAGAAAAGGCAGTCGCACCTCTGGAAAAAATAATGGCAGAAACACAAAATATTAAAATCAGGGAATCTGCCGGCCAGGCGGTTGCGAATATTAAAAAAACACTTGCAGACATGCAGGGCAGTGATAAATCACAACTGGATAAATTAAAGAAAAAACGCGGCAAAATTTCTATGGTTGAGAAAAATTTTATTTTCACGAATTTAGGATTGCAGGACGAGGTCAATGTGGGGATGGTTTTTAAGATTTTTGACAATGATAATAATATAGTCAACAAATTGGAAATTACCGAAGTCGTAGGCAATAATACATCGATTGGCAAAATACTTGGTAACGCCAAAGTGGAGGTTGGTTATGCCCTGGAAGAAGAATTCAAGGAAGCGGAAGTAAAAGTGACAGATGCCGAAGAAATAAAAACACAGCTAGAACGTTTAAAAAGTAATGATCTTTCGGTTAAGGCCAATGCAATCAATATGTTAGGGGGCAAAGGAGATGAAACTGTTCTTCCCGGTATTCTTTATTTTTTAGAAGGTAATGGCCGGCAAAAAGACGCCGGGGAGACGTCCGGGGAAGTGGAAAAAGCATGGGTGAATATAAGAAAAAGCGCTGTATGGGCTGCCGGTGAAATAGAATATAAACTGGTTTCAAAAATTTACCAGGAAAGTGGAGAAAAAAAGGATCTAAAAGATAATGAAAAGGAAATGTTAAACAAAATTACTGATATATTCGTTAAATTATTTCTTAATGAAGACAGTGGTATCCGTCTGGCCGCAGTCAGCAATATTAAAAGATTAATACCGCTAAGGGACGCTTTTGGCCTGAAAAATGATTTTATTCTTGAACCTTTATGCAGCCTGTTAAATGATCAGGATAATTATACCCAGCGTGCGGTAGTTGAGGCATTAGCGGAACTAAAAGACCCCAAAGCTATTCCCTTTTTGGTTAATGTTTGGGATGATGATGATTCCGCGGTAAGGGGAAATGTCGCATGGGCCCTGGAAAAAATAGGAAAACCCGCATTGCCCAGTCTGAAAGACGCTTTAAAAGGCAATAATGAAGAAAAAAAACGTTCGGCTGTCACTGTGCTTTATAAACTGGGTTATAAAGTAAAAAGAAACGGAAATAATTATGAAGTGGTGGAATGATAAACGCAGGGGCGGGTAATTATCCGCCTTTAAATTCTTTGATAAGAAGAGGCACGATTTCAAATAAGTCGCCTACGATTCCATAAGTGGCTATATTGAAAATAGGCGCGTTTGGGTCCTTATTAATGGCAATGATTATATCTGAAGACTGCATCCCTGCAAGATGCTGGATTGCGCCGGATATCCCGCATGCAATATAAACCTTTGGGGACACTGTTTTCCCTGTTTGTCCGACCTGGTGATAGGAAGAAATCCAGCCCGCGTCGACCGCGGCACGGGAAGCACCTACAGTCCCCCCCATCACCTTTGCAAGTTCAAAAAGCATTGAGAAATTTTCCATATTTTTCATGCCTCTTCCGCCGGACACAATAATTTCACTCTCCTCAAGATGGACATTTTCCTTTAATTCTTTTGTTATTTTAATAATATTATAAATGGAATTTTCCGTAACGCCCGGGGTAAGCCCGATAACTTTACTATTTCTGTTGGAGAAAGGTTCGGCTTTTTTAAACACATGAGGCCTTACTGTAGCCATCTGGGGCCTTCTACGGGGGCATGTAATAGTGGCCATGATGTTGCCGCCATAAGCCGGCCTTGTTTGTAAAAGCAGCCTTTTTCCCAAATCCAGGTCTATCCCCGTGCAGTCGGCGGTTAAACCGGTTTTAAGCCGTGCGGCTATCCGCGGGGCAAGGTCGCGTCCGATAGTAGTGGCCCCTATGAGCACAATTTCCGGTTTAATATCTGCAATTAAATCGCAAATTATTTTTGTATAAGGAAGCGTACGGTATTCTTTCAATTTTATATCAGATGCAAAATAAATAACATCTGCGCCGTATTCAGTTAATTCTTTAATCCTGGTGTTAAGCTGGTGCCCGATAATTACCGCGGAAAGGTCTTCTTTTAATTTAATGCTTAAATTCTTCCCAAGGTTTAAAAGCTCAAGGGCCACGTTATGGAGTTTATCTTCGCGCTGCTCGGCAAAAATCAGGATTCCCCGGTGAATATTTTTATCTTCATCAGAAGAATCAGGAATGTCTTTTTCTATTTTTATAGCTCCATAATTGCATACACTTAGGCAGGCATTGCATAATTGGCACTTATCATTAATTTTAACCTTATCACCGGACAATTCCATAGCGCCGTACAAACAGGTGTCAATACACTGGCTGCATGCGATACAATTTTCTGTTATAATTTTTATTCCCATAGATGTGATAAAATTTATTTAGAGCCGTATTTGAGTACTGTTTCTGCGACAGTATATATTTTATCAATGTCTTCGGAAGGTTTATCTTTTAAAAAATAAACAAGTTTCAGTATTTTTTGTTTCTTTTTGTCCTGTTTTATTCCGTCATTTTTTAAATTCAGGAGTGATTTCAATGACCCCTCAAGATTTTGTTCAATTTCTTTTAGTATTTCGATTGAAGGGCTCCGCAAACCGCGTTCAAGAAGCGAAACATAAGGTGTAGACACATTTAACCGGTTAGCCAGTTCTTCCTGGCTTAAATTTTGTTTTTCTCTAAGTTCCCTTATTTTGTCTCCAAATTTATTTTTGGCCGCTCTCACCATTTTGTCTCCTTATTTTAGTTTAAAGTTAGAATTCCGTATATTTATTGTGTAATATTTTTTTATAAAAGTCAACATAAATATTTTTCCCATATGATATAAGTTTTTATTTGACCGATAATCAAAAATACGGTATATTTTACATTAATTATGTTGAAAGTAAGGAATTTGGAAAAGGATTTTGGCGGGATAAAAGCCGTGCATAATTGCAGTTTTGAGGTCAAAAAAGGCACAATAACAGGTTTAATAGGGCCAAACGGCGCCGGTAAAAGTACGGTTTTTAACCTTATTTCAGGTATTTACACCGCTGACAGCGGAGAAATCTGGTTTAACGGGGAGCGGATTGACGGGTTGAAACCCTATGAGATTTTTAGAAAACGGTTAATGCGGACATTTCAGATTTCGCGTGAACTTCAGAAAATGACCGTCCTTGAAAATCTGATGCTTATCCCTTATAATCAATACGGGGAAGATGTGTGGGGAATATGGTTTTACCCAAAAAGAGTGAAAGCGGAGGAAGAAGAAATAAAAAATAAGGCGCTGGAAGTTTTGGAATTTGTTGAATTGATTCATTTAAAAAATGAATACGCGGAGAATTTATCCACCGGGCAGAAGAAACTTCTTGAAATAGCAAGGACGATGATGGCGGACCCTGAAATGATACTGCTCGATGAGCCGGGCGCGGGAGTTAATAAAACATTAATGAAAAAATTAGTCGAAGATATAAAGAAATTGAACGCAAAAGGCAAAACTTTTTTACTGATAGAACACGATATGGATTTAGTGATGAACCTGTGTGATCCGATAATTGTTATGAGTGAAGGGGCAAAATTAACCGAGGGAGCCGCTTCTCAAATTAAATCCGACCCGCGTGTCCTTGACGCTTATCTGGGAGTATAATGATTCCTTTAAAGGATGAAAATCCGACAAGAACATTTCCATTTTTTACAATTTTACTGATTTTATTAAATACCGCTGTTTTTTTTTATGAGATGTCCCTGGGGATTGAAAATGCGCGTATTTTTATCAATAAAATGGGGCTGATACCTTCTGAACTTCTGCGGGGCAGGCATTTACTTGTTAAAAGCCCTGTTCCTGTTCAGCTAAATATTATTACATCAATATTTTTACACGGGAGCCTGATGCATCTTCTGGGGAATATGCTGTATCTCTGGATTTTCGGCAATAATATTGAGGATTATCTGGGACATGCAAAATTTTTGATTTTTTATTTCGCATGTGGTATCCTGGCTACAATTACACATACCGTTGTAAATATTAACTCAAATGTGCCTATTGTTGGTGCGAGCGGCGCCATTTCCGGGATATTAGGCGCGTATCTTTTGCTTTATCCGCGGGCCAAAATTTTAGTGCTTGTACCGATTTTTATTTTTATACAATTTATAAAAATTCCGGCAATAGTTGTTATAGGATTCTGGATTGTTTTTCAATTTTTAAACGGTATTACATCTTTGGGAGTAGGAGAACCTCAGGGTATAGCGTGGTTCGCGCATATCGGAGGGTTTGCGGTAGGGATTGTGCTTATTAGGATGCTTAAACGGAAATAATTGCAGGGGCAACCCTTGGGTTGCCCAAGAAGGAGGGCAGGTCAAGACCTGCCCCTACATTGGGGGAATATGGACATTAAAAAACAACTGGAAATAATTAAACGCGGCACTGAAGAAATAATTTCCGAAGAGGAACTTATTAATAAATTAAAGAAAAGCAGGGGCGGGGATACCCCGCCCCTGCGGGTCAAATTCGGCGCTGATCCGACAACGCCGGACATTCATCTAGGGCATACTGTGGTCTTGCGGAAATTAAAACAATTTCAGGACTTAGGCCATAAGATTGTTTTTTTGATAGGTGATTTTACGGCCACAATAGGCGATCCAAGCGGAAGGTCCGTAACACGCCCGCCTATGTCAAAAGAAGATGTGGAGAAAAACGCGAAAACTTATGTCAGCCAAATAGGTAAAATACTGGATTTAAGTAAAATCGAAATTGTTTATAACGGTGACTGGCTAAACAAAATGAACTTCAGCGATGTTGTTAAACTGGCCTCGCATTATACAGTCGCGAGAATGCTCGAAAGGGATGATTTCTGCAACAGGTATAAAAAAGAAGAGCCGATAAGCGTGCATGAATTTTTATATCCTTTGGCGCAGGGCTATGATTCCGTGGAATTAAAAGCTGATATTGAAATTGGCGGGACGGACCAGAAATTTAATTTACTTGTCGGGCGCGCGCTGCAGAAGGAATATGGACAGGAACCGCAGGTTGTTCTGACACTGCCTTTACTGGAAGGCACAGACGGTGTTCGTAAGATGAGTAAAAGCTATGGAAATTATATAGGGATAAATGAACCCCCGAGGGAAATATACGGAAAGATAATGTCTGTTTCAGATGAACTTATGATGAAGTATTACAAATTATTGACCGATGTCCCCCAAGAAGAATTGGATGAATTAAATGACCAGATGAAAGAAGGCGCGATGAATCCTAAATTTATAAAAAGCAGGCTCGCAAAACTTATAATAACCGATTATTATCCGGAAGAAGAAGCGGACAAGGCTGAGATAGAATTCAACGAAATATTCGCTAAAAAAGGCCGGCCGGATGAAATTGCGGAATTCAGAATATCCCATAGCGGAACTAATTTGCTGGTTGATATTATGGTAAAAAGCGGGCTTGCTTCGAGCAAAAGTGAAGCAAGAAGGCTTGTCGAGCAGGGCGGGGTAAGTATTGACGGGACAAAAATGACAGATGAAAAATTTGATATTGGAAAATTGGCAGGGGCGAATAATTATTCACCCCTGCTGAAAGTTGGTAAAAGGAAATTTTTAAAATTAATAATAAAAGATTAATTTATTTTTCCACTTGTCATCAATTTATCTCTATTATATAATATATATTCAAAACTAACAGAGGAGATGCTGCATATGAAGAAGAACTATTTATTAACGCCGGGGCCGACAGCGGTTCCGCCGGAAGTCGCTCTGGAAATGGCAAGGCCGATAATTCATCACCGGACACCGGTTTATGTCGAACTTTTCAAGAAAGTAAATGAATCATTAAAGGCTGTTTTCAGGACAAAACAGGAAGTTTATGTTTTAACTTCGTCAGGCACCGGCGCGATGGAAGCGGCGGTAGTAAATACCCTTTCAGCCGGAGACACCGTTCTTGTGATAAAGGGCGGAAAATTTGGAGAGAGATGGGGAAAAATAGCGGAAGCTTACGGCGTGAATGTTATTTATATGGATGTGGAATGGGGCAAGGCGGTCAATCCGGATGATATTAAAAAACATTTACAGGATAATAAAGCCATAAAGGCTGTTTTTACAACCCTGGTTGAAACTTCTACCGGCGCGAGGACGGATATCAAGGCTGTTGGGAACATAGTTAAAGATACAGACGCGATACTTGTTGTTGATGCTATCAGCGGGCTTGGTGCTGAAGAATTCCATACAGATGACTGGCATGTTGATATTGCTGTAACAGGTTCTCAAAAAGCTTTAATGCTGCCTCCCGGCCTGGCGTTTATTTCAGTAAGCAGGAAGGCGTGGAAAATGGCTGAAAAATCTAAACTGCCTAAATTTTATTATAGTTTAAAAAAGGCTAAAAAATCTCTGGAAGACGGGGAAACACCTTTCACCTCGGCAATTTCTCTTGTTATCGGCTTAAATAAGTCTTTGTCGATGATCCTGGAAGAGGGCCTGGATAATGTGGTTAAAAGGCACGAAAAAATGGGAAAGGCTGTCCGTGAGGCGGCTAAGGCAATGGGTTTGGAACTTTTTGCGCCTGATGCCCCGAGCAATGCCGTAACACCTGTAAAGGTCCCGGCGGGAATTGACTGCGGTGTATTTATCAAAAAATTGAAGAGCAAATACGATGTTACGATAATCGGCGGCCAGGACCATGTAAAAGGTAAAATATTCAGAATAGCCCATCTTGGGTATATGGATGTGTTTGATATAGTAATCGCGATTTCCGCGATTGAGATGGTGCTTTTTGAAATGGGATACAAACTTGAATTGGGGAAAGGGACAGGTGCGGCGCAAAAGATTCTAATGGTTTAATCTGCTTAAACTGTTTGAACCGTTTAAACGGCTTGAACAAATATTACAGGAGAAAACGATGGCGAAAATCTTAGTTACAGACCCGATATCCGAAGAAGGGATAAAAATTCTTAAAAATAACAAAAATCTTGAAGTTGATGTAAAGTTAAAACTGCCTCCTGAGGAAATCAAAAAGATTATCGGGGCATATGAAGGTTTGATTGTGCGCAGTGAAACCAGGGTGACAAAAGACATTATTTCTGAAGCCTCGAATTTGAAAGTTATCGGCAGGGCCGGTGTCGGGGTGGACAATGTTGATGTTGATGCCGCGACTAAAAAAGGTATTGTTGTAATGAACACGCCGGGCGGGAATACCATTTCCGCGGCGGAACATACAATTACATTGCTTTTATCAATGTCGAGAAATATTTCCGCGGCAGACGCATCGTTAAAAAATAAACAATGGGAAAGAAAAAAATTTACAGGGAGCGAAGTCTATAAAAAGACATTGGCAATCATAGGTTTAGGCCGTATAGGCCGTGAGGTGGCTAAAAGGGCGCAGGGTATGGGTATGCAGGTTATCGGATATGACCCTGTTCTTTCACAGGATAAAGCAAAGAATTTGGGGATTACGTTGATGAGTGTTAAGGAATTATTACCCCAGGCGGATTATATTTCACTTCATATCCCTTTAACTTCAGAGACAAAATATTTGCTGGGTTCCAAAGAGTTTGATGTTATGAAGAAAGGTGTCAGGATAATTAATTGCGCGCGCGGCGGTGTTGTTGATGAAAAAGCTTTATGTGAAGCGATTAAGAATGGGAAAGTGGCGAGCGCCGCGTTAGATGTTTTTGAAGAGGAACCGCCCTTTAACAGCCCGGTGTTATCCTTGCCACAGATATTGGTTACACCGCATCTGGGCGCATCGACAGAAGAAGCGCAGTTAAACGTGGCAATCCAGATTGCCGAGCAAATGGTCGATGCCTTTAACGGAAAAATGATCCGGAACGCCGTAAATATTCCTACGCTGGAACCTGAGATATTAAATAAACTCAGGCCTCATATTGATTTGGCGGAAAAGATAGGAAAGTTCATTTCACAGGTAAATGAAGGCCATATTGAGGAAGTTTATGTTGAGTATAGCGGCGAAATCACTTGTTATGACTTAACACCAATTACGCTTTCGGTTTTAATAGGTCTTTTAAAACCGATGCTTTCCGAGACTATTAACTTAGTTAATGCTCCGGTAATTGCGCAAGAACGCGGGATTAGAATTGTTGAGAGTAAGAGCAGTGAAGAAACTTCCTTTACGAATTTAATTTCTGTTAAAGTTACTACAGATAAAAAGACAATGAAAGCTTCCGGTTCTCTGATTTCCAGGGGTGAACCGAGGCTTGTTAAAATTGATGACTTTATTATTGATGCGACATTTTCAAAATATATGTTTGTTTGTTTTAATATTGATAAACCCGGCGTGATTGGAAAAATCGGCACAATCCTGGGTGAAAAAGCAATTAATATTGCCGGTATGCGGTATGCCCGGACCCAAAACGGCGGCCAGGCAATCGCTGTATTTAATGTTGATGAAAATATCCCCGCGATAGTTTTAAAAAAGATTGAACAGGTGGAAGGGATTACTAAAACAAAACTTGTTATTTTGTAGATGTCTTGACAAATATAAAAAGATAGTATATTATCAGATTTAGAAACTCTGGGTATATAACTCAGAGTTTTTTTCTGCGTATAGGGGTGGTGGAGAAATTATGAACCCCGCTCTTCCTGGGGATAAAGAAAGAGGAGCAGGGGGAATAATAAGTTTAAACGGTAACTATAGGAGGAAGAGCGGGGTGAATACAGTAGTAATCGGTACCCAGTGGGGTGATGAAGGAAAAGGCAAGATAGTTGATTTGCTTACGGAAGAGGCAGATTGTGTGGTTCGTTACCAGGGCGGCCATAACGCGGGGCATACTGTGGTTATAAAAGGAGAGAAATATATCCTGCATCTTATACCATCGGGGATTATGCATCCTGGCAGAATTTGCCTTATTGGAAGCGGGGCTGTAATTGATCCGAAGGCCTTATTTAATGAAATTGATATGCTTACAAGAAGGGGTATTAATCTTAAGGGCAGGATTTTTGTAAGCGAATCAGCCCATGTGATTATGCCTTATCACCAGGCAATAGATGTTTTAACTGAAACAGCAAAAAAGGGTAAAAAAATCGGGACAACAGGATTGGGTATCGGCCCGGCTTATACTGATAAATACGCGCGTATTGGTATCCGTATAGGTGATTTGTTCGATGAGAGTGTGTTTATAGAGCGGTTGGATTTTAATCTCCGGATGAAAAATTTCTTATTGAGAAAAATGTATCGTCATCCCGGGTTCAACAAGAAAAAAATTTTAAAAGAATATCTTGAATACGCAAAACGAATTAAAGAAATAGCCTGTGACATTTCTTTATTATTGAACAATTTCATAAATGAGGGTAAAAATATTCTGTTTGAAGGCGCCCAGGGAACCATGCTTGATATTGACTGGGGGACATATCCTTATGTGACTTCCTCTAATGCGACTATCGGCGGCTTATTTACAGGATTGGGGATTGATCCTCGGAGAATCGACAGGATAATGGGTGTGTCCAAGGCTTATACGACCAGGGTAGGTGAGGGGCCGATGCTTACAGAATTTCCGTTAGGGATGCAGGAAAAAATGCGTGATGAAGGCAAGGAATTTGGAGCAACTACCGGAAGGCCCAGGCGCTGCGGCTGGTTTGACGCAGTAGTTGTCCGCTATGCAGTGAGGATCAATGGTATAAACGAAATTTGTCTTACAAAACTGGATATCTTGGATAAATTAAAAACAATAAAGGTCTGTACAGGTTACCGTTATAAAAATAAAATTCTAAAGGAATTTCCAGGCCAGATGGGTGTTCTTTCCCTGTGTAAACCTGTTTATGAAGAACTGCCCGGATGGGAAGAGAGTTTATCAGGGAGAAAGTATTACAATGAACTGCCGGACAATACCAAAAAATACATAAAAAAAATTGAGGAATTGGTCGGAGTAAAAGTTTCACTTATTTCTGTAGGCGAAGGCCGCGAACAAAGTATTGACAAAGATTAAAACTTGTAGTATCATATATTTTTTTTAAAACTTAACACTTTCATGCCAAAGGCAGATTCGCCTACGGCGGAGTAACTTTAAAGTTAAAACTATGTTGTGGGCCATTAGCTCAGTAGGTAGAGCACCTGCCTTTTAAGTAGGGTGTCGTTGGTTCGATTCCAACATGGCTCACCATAAATTTTCGCGTAAAGCGAAAATTTATGGAATTTAAAATTTTAAATTCAAAATATAAAATTCAAAATTGTATTTTAAATTTTTCATTTTGATTTTTGAATTTATTCAGGTGTCCCCATCGTCTAGTGGCCTAGGACATTGCCCTTTCAAGGCAACGGCACCGGTTCAAATCCGGTTGGGGACGCCATAACAAATCCACCTGGGTGGATTTGTAGAGCAATCGAAAATCGAAATTTGAAAATCAGAATATTTTTTCGATTGCGGTCAAATTTCGATTATCGATTTTCATAAAGTAAAACTAATTCAAAAAATAAAATTCTATGCCAAAAATCCTTGTCACCGGCGGGGCCGGATTCATAGGCTCAAACTTAGCAGATCGTTTAATTGAAGAGGGATATGAAGTAGTTGTAATTGATAATCTCTCCACAGGCTTCCGTAAAAACATCAATAAAAAAGCAAAATTTTATAAAGTTGATATCCGGAATAAGAAAAAAATTGATGAAATGTTTGCGAAAGAAAAACCGGATTTTGTCAGTCATCATGCCGCACAGATGGATGTGCGAAAATCACTTGAAAATCCTCTATATGACGCGGATGTTAATATTTCAGGGTCCCTGAATATCCTTGAAAATTGCCGGAAATATAATGTTAAAAAAATAATCTATATTTCTACCGGAGGAGCGGTGTACGGTGAACCTGAATATCTTCCGGCGGATGAAAAACATCCTATTAATCCTATCAGCCATTATGGTGTTTCAAAGCATACCGTAGAACATTATCTTTTTTTATATAATTATATTTATGGTTTAAATTTTACTGTGCTGCGGTATCCAAATGTGTATGGTCCGAGGCAGAACCCCCATGGTGAAGCCGGGGTTAACGCGATTTTTATAGAAAAAATGCTGAAAGGAGAAGTCCCTGTCATCTACGGGGACGGCGAACAACTGAGAGACTATATTTATGTCGGGGATATTATTGAGGCCAATGTTTTAGCCTTGTCAAGAGGAGATAAAGGTTTTTATAATATTGGTGCGGGAAGAGGGATTTCTGTAAACCAGATTTACGCTTTGCTTCAGAAAATAATTAATTTTGCCGAAAAAGCTGTATATGCGAAGGCGAGGCTTGGTGAAATAAACAGGATATTTATAGACAGCAAACTCGCGGGCAGGGAACTTGGCTGGTATCCTAGAGTTTCTTTTGAAGAAGGCCTTAAGAAAACAGTAGACTGGTTCAAAAAGAAAAAAATTGACAAATTTCCCAATTAGTAATAAAATTATATAAGTAATGAAACTTTTTTATTTGAATAAAGTATATTATTTTAGATAAAAATTTTTTCAAGAAACTGACTACCTGTGAAAGGAAGGAGGACTAAATGGAGAAAAAGATAAAATACTTTTCACCAAAAATTGTAGCTAGTTCTTATATTCATCCTTGCTGATTTTTATATTATTAAGCAATTTAAAATAACCTCCATATCAAGCAATTTAAAGTCCATTTTCACAATAATACAGTGATGAAAGTGGGTAAAAGTTTCTCATGTTTGATATGGGGGTTTTTTATATTTTAACCTTCATTGCACAAAATTCTCCGCACATCGAACATTCTTTCCCGTTTGCTACATTTGATAATGAATGAATAAATTCTGCCTTTTTCGGGTCGATAGCCATCTGCATTTGTTTTTTCCATGAAAGATTCTTTCGGGCAATTGCCATTTTTTTATCCCAGACTGATGCCAGAGGAATTCCTTTCGCAATGTCTGCGGCATGGCCGGCAATACGGCTTGCAATTACCCCTTCCTTTACATCATTTACTGACGGCAATTTTAAATGTTCAGCAGGGGTAACATAGCAAATAAAATCTACACCATAGCTTGCGGCAAGTGCGGCTCCGATGCTTGAAGTAATATGGTCATAACCGGGTGCGACATCCGTAACTAAAGGCCCAAGGCAGTAAAAAGGCGCTCCTTTTGTATATTTCTTTTCTAATTCGACATTTCTTTTGATCTGATGGATGGGAACATGGCCGGGTCCTTCAATTATGATTTGTACACCGTCATTCCATGCTTTTTGGCAGAGTTTACCTAACGTTTTTAATTCCTCAATTTGACCGGGATCGGAGGCGTCAGCGATGCAGCCGGGTCTTAAACCGTCGCCCAGGCTCAATGTTAAATCATATTTTTTGGCGATTTTTAATAAACGTTCAAAATTTTCAAAAAAAGGGTTTTCTTTTCTATTTTGTTTCATCCATGATGCGATAATGGCCCCCCCGCGGCTGACGATTCCTGTGATTCGTTTTTTTTGCTTAAGTTTTTCAAGGACGTACCGTGTTACACCGCAATGTATCGTCATAAAATCGACACCGTCTTCAGCTTGTTTTTCTATAACATCGAAAAATAATTCCACAGGGATATCTGTGATATTTTTTCCTTTTTTAGTTGTTTCCTGGGCGGCCTGGTAAATTGGCACTGTTCCAAACGGGATGGGACAGAGAGAGAGCAATTTTTTTCTTATTTTATCCACATTCCCGCCGCAGCTAAGGTCCATAATTGTATCTGTGCCTGCATCAATTGCAATTTCCAGTTTTTTAATTTCATTTTTAAGGCTGAAAGCAAGTGGAGATGTGCCGATGTTGGCATTGACCTTTGTGCGCAGTCCTTCCCCGATGCCGCAGATTTTTATTTTCCGCTTTTTGTTACGCGGGACGGCGATTTTTCCTTCAGCAATTTTTTTACGTATTTCTTCAGGACTGATTTTTTCGATTCTCGAAAGTTTGATTATTTCCTGTGTAATGATTTTATTGTTAGCTTTTTCTCTTAAAGTCATTTATGGCTGCTCCTGTTGATTAATTGCAGGGGTTTGGTTCATTCGAACCCTGGGGCTTGATAAATCAAGCCCCTGCATCAATATATTTAGTGATTTTTATAATTTTATTTGCGACATCGTCCGGATTCCTGCCGAGCACACGAATCATTGGTTCTTTGCCGTCTGCGCCGCGGTCAAAAATGATGTCCGGGATATTTTTAATTTTTTTAATTGCGAAATCTGTCCCCCATTCGATAGTGCAGCCGTCTTTGAATTTTGTTTCCGGCGGTTCTTTTCTGCGGTTGAATTCAGCTGTTTTAAATTTTAATTTTTTGCAGATATTTATTATTTTATCAGAGAATTTTACATTCATGGCCGCCCGGAAAGAAGGATTATGTTTCATCGCCGTCAGAACAACTTTCCCTGTGTGTTTTGAGGCGCCTGGTTCCGGCGGAGCTAAAATTTTTAATTCGTCTTTAAAACGGATTATTCGTCCCGGGAACCCAAGCACTTCGTTTAAATTGTCCGCATTTTTAAAAGCATAGGCCAGGTTTGATTGCACCTCGGGAATCAACCCGGCTGTTTGTGCGGTATTTATTTTTTTGACTGCCGCTTTCAGTTCTTCACGCATTAAAAGAACTTCTTCCTGTCTTTGCATTAAGACAAAATGATTAACAGGGCCGCGGCCTTTTCCCAATTGCATGGAATTTTTTATCGCCATGTGCAGGTAATCGCGGGCCTTTTGGACCGCGGTTTCTAATTTTTCTCCTTTTGCAAGGTAAGCGGCGATAGCGGAAGAATATGTGCATCCTGTCCCATGGGTATTTTTTGTCTTGATTCTTTTGCGGGAAAAAACGATATATTTATTGCCTGTTAATAAAAAATCCCTGCAAGTATTGTTTCTCAAGTGGCCGCCTTTAATCAAAACATTTTTAGCACCTGTTTTTACTAATTTTTCAGAGGCTTTTATTATTAATTCAAAATTATTTATTTTTATGCCTGTGAGAATTTCGGCCTCGGCGGTATTGGGTGTAATCAGAAAAGCCTGCGGGATTAATTTTTCTTTTAAAACATTTATCGCGGCTTTTTCCATGAGACGGTTTCCGCTTTTGGAAACCATTACAGGGTCGAGAATAACATTTTTAAATTTATATTTTTTAATTATATTTGTGACCGTCTCGATTGTTTCACTATTGGAAAGCATTCCTATTTTTATAAAATCCGGTTTAATGTCGGATATGACCGTATCAAGCTGTTCATGGACTATTTTTGCGGGAAGAGGATAAACAGAACTCACTTTTAGAGTGTTTTGGGCGGTAACGGCTGTAATGACGCTAGATCCGTAGACACCAAGAGCTGTGAATGTTTTTAAATCGGCCTGGATGCCCGCGCCGCCGCCGGAATCCGAACCGGCAATTGTTAAAACAACTGGAAGAATGTTTTTTTGTTTCATTGTGCAGCTAATTTCTCTACTGTTTCTTTGATATTTTCCGCTTGCAATATTCCAGAAATAACCGCTATTCCATCCGCCCCGGCTTTGACCACTTCTTCAGCGTTATTTTCTTTTATGCCGCCGATGGCGAAAACCGGCAGCCGGATAGATTTTCTAATATCAGAAAAATTATCGCAGCCGAGTGGTTCTATCAAGCCCTCTTTTGAAGCAGTATGGAAAATGGGGCCAAGCGTAATATAATCGGCGCCTTTCTCCATGGCGGAAACAGCTTCATTTTTGGAATGTGTCGAAATGCCAATAATTTTTTCTTTGCCCATGAGGTGCCTTGCTATATGAAAAGGCAAAGACTGCCACCCGAGATGGACCCCGTCTGCTTCAACAGCCAGCGCAATATCAATACGGTCATTTATAAAAAAAAATACAGAATTTCGTTCACAAACAATTTTAATTTGACGGGCAAGCTGAAAATATTCTTTTGCCGGCAAATCTTTCTCCCGCAGTTGAACAATATCGATGCCCGCGCCGGCTGCCTCTTTGACCGCGTCTATTAAAGGATATCTTGATATTTTTCTGTCTGTAACCAGGCAAATCCTTGGTTTATTAAAATAATTTTCTGGAAACATATTGTTAATTTATTTTTCCTTCCATCGGGCTTGACGCGTTCGCATACAGTTTTTTTGGTATTCTTCCCGCAAGAAACGCCTTGCGGCCCGCCTCAACCGCCTGTTTCATTGCTTCAGCCATTAAAACAGGATCTTTCGCTCCCGCGATTGCCGTGTTCATTAAAATACCGTCGACACCTAATTCCATTGTAATTGCGGCATCTGACGCAGTCCCCACGCCTGCATCTACAATGATAGGAATTTTTATATGCTCGCGCATAATGATAATATTATTCCGGTTGAGAATTCCCTGCCCTGAGCCGATTGGCGAGGCCAGGGGCATAATGCAGGCGGCGCCCGCATCGGCTAATTTTTGCGCGGCAATAATATCGTCATTTGTGTAAGGCATAACAATAAAGCCTTCTTTAACAAGGATTTTTGTCGCCTCGATTAAACGCGATGTATCGGGAAAAAGTGTTTTTTGGTCGCCGATTACTTCAAGTTTAACCATCTCGGATAGCCCGGCTTCCCTCCCGAGGCGCGCCGTGCGGACCGCTTCATCAACATTAAAACATCCGGCGGTATTAGGTAAAATCGTATATTTTTTAATATCAATATAATCAAGCAGTGATTCCTGGGTTTTATCAGTAAGGTTCACGCGGCGGACAGCAACAGTGACAATTTCCGCGCCTGATTTTTTCAGTGCCTGTGCCATTATTTTGAAATTGGAATATTTCCCTGTGCCGACCAGAAGCCTCGACATAAATTTCTTGCCGCTGATTTCCAAAATATCATTTTTTTGTGTGCCTGAATTTTGCGCCATTATCTGGAGCTCCTTATTTTTTAGATAATATTATACAACATAAATTTTATTATAGAAAGGATTTGTTATAAATAGTAAAATCGGGTTGACAAAATACTAAAAACGTTTTATAGTAACAGCTATGGAATTAAAAGATTTAAGAAAAAAGATCGATTTGATTGATTCGGAAATTTTGGAATTAGTGAACAAAAGGACTGATTATGCCCTGAAGATAGGGTCAATAAAAAAATCCAAAGGAATGGATACATATGCGCCGAACAGGGAAAATGAAATTATTGAAAGAATTGTAAAACTTAATAAAGGGCCGTTTCCTGATGCCGGGTTAACTGCGGTTTACCGGGAATTAATGTCAGCAACGCGTTTTCTTGAAAGACCTATAAAGGTAGCTTATATGGGTCCGGAGGCAACGTTTTCCCATCTCGCGGCCCTGAAGAAATTCGGCCAATCGGTAAATTATGTGCCTGTTAAAACTATAAAAGATGTTTTTGAAGAGGTGGAACGGAAGCGGGTGGATTACGGAGTTGTTCCTATTGAGAATTCAATTGAAGGGGTCATAAATTACACTTTAGACATGTTTGTTGAATCAAATCTTAAAATTTACGGGGAAATATTGCTGGAAGTGTCGCTTAATCTTCTATCGAATTTCCCAATGAAAAGCATTAAAAAGATTTTTTCTCATCCGCAGCCCTATGCGCAATCAAGAAATTGGCTGGAAAATAATTTGCCGGGTGTCCCGCTTATAGAAACAGTGAGCACCACCCAGGCCGCTTTGATGGCCCAGAAAAATAACTGGTCGGCGGCTATAGCAAGCGAGTTGGCCGGGCAAATGTATGGCTTAAAAACTATTGCCGGAAATATCGAAGATTATCCTCATAATTTTACACGGTTTTTAGTAATAAAAGATTCTTGCTGCGAAAAAACAGGCCACGATAAAACCTCTATAGTTTTTTCTGTAAAAGACAAGGTCGGTGCACTGCACAGTATTCTTGCTCCATTTGCCAGGTATAAGATTAATCTCACCAAAATTGAATCAAGACCGTCCAGAAAAAAAGCATGGGATTATATATTTTTTGTAGATTTTCAGGGACATAAAGACGAGGAAAAAGCATCTTTATGCCTTTCAAAAGTACATGATCAATGCAATTTTCTAAAAATACTGGGTTCCTACCCTGATGCGAAAATAAGATAATTGTTTTTGCAGGAGACCTGAATTTTCTTGCCAGCTTTATTAAAATATTATAAAATAGTAAAATATTGTGTTATTTAAATGGAGGTTAATATGGTCCTTGTTTTACGGAAAGATATTACTGAGGAACAGATAAAACATATTTGTGAAAAATTAGAAAAATGGGGAATGAAACCTGTTATTTCACGCGGGGTTGAAAGGACGGTCATCGGGGCCATCGGAGAAGAGGATGTCCTTCGCGCCCAGCCGCTGGAAGCCATACCGGGTGTTGAGCAGGTCATGCCGATTTTGAAACCATATAAGATTGCCAGCCGCGAATATAAAAAAGAAAATACAACTATTTCAGTAAATGGTGTTGTTATCGGAGGGAAAAAAATTATTGTCGGCGCAGGGCCGTGTTCGGTAGAAACTGAAGATCTTTTGATAGAAACGGCAAAGGCAGTTAAAAAAGCGGGAGCAACAATACTGCGGGGAGGGGCTTTTAAGCCGAGGACATCCCCGTATAGTTTCCAGGGATTAGGAGAGCAGGGATTAAAGTTTTTAGCCCAGGCAAAAAAAATAACCGGACTTCCTATTATAACCGAAGTTATGGACGCCCGCCAGATAGAAGTTGTGGTGCGTTATGCCGATATAATCCAGATAGGCGCGAGAAATATGCAAAATTTCGAACTCCTCAAAGAGATAGGAAAAACAAAAACACCGGTTATTTTAAAACGGGGCATGATGTCGACTGTTGAAGAATTTCTTATGTCGGCAGAATATATTCTTTCACAGGGGAATCTCGCTGTTATGCTGTGCGAACGCGGGATAAGGACTTTTGAACGGGCCACCAGAAATACACTGGATTTATCATGTGTTCCTGTATTAAAAAGTTTGACCCATCTCCCGGTTATTGTTGACCCCAGCCATGGAACCGGCCACTGGAAGTGGGTCAATCCTCTTTCACGTGCCGCTGTCGCAGTCGGAGCGGACGGGCTTCTAATCGAGGTGCATCCAAGCCCCGAAGACGCTTATTCGGACGGCGAACAGTCTTTATTACCTGAAAAATTTTCCAAAATGCTTGAAGACTTAAAACCGGTTGCAAGTGCTGTAAACAGGGAAATATGATAAAAACCCAAAATTCAAAATTCAAAATTAAAAATTATGGTAAAACTATATCTATAATCGGAGTAGGATTAATAGGGGCTTCTTTAGGATTGGCGTTTAAAAGACTAAAAAAATACAGGGTCACTGGAATCGGCAGAAATATGCAAAAACTGAAATATGCGAAAAAATGCGGGGCGGTTGATGAAATTAATACTAGTTTTTCGAATGGCGTAAAAGACGCGGATATTGTTGTTTTAGCTGTGCCTGTAATGACCTGCCCGAAGATTGCCGAAGAAATAAAGCCTTTTCTTAAAGAAAATGCTGTTATATTTGATGTCGGAAGTACCAAACTGGGAGTTACCGGTTTGCTTACAGGACTGCTCGGCAGGAATTTTGTCGGTGCTCACCCGATAGCCGGGTCAGAAAAAACAGGGGTCAAATACGCTAATGCAGATTTGTTTAAAAATACTATTTGTGTTTTAACACCTGTCCCCCAGACTGAAAAAAAGGCCGTAAAAATTGTAAAAGATTTAATGACAGGCATTGGGACACGGATAATAAAGATGTCCCCGTCGGAACATGACAAGATACTGGCTTTTACAAGTCATCTCCCGCATATTACCGCTGTCAGCTTAGTTAAGCTTTTAGGACCTCTGGAGAACGAAAAACCGCTGGTGAGATTTCTTATCGGGAATGGTTTTAAGGATACCACAAGGATTTCCGCAGGGTCGCCGGAGGTATGGGTTGATATTTGTAAGACTAACAGGGAAAATCTTATTTATGAATGCGATGAAATGACGGGGAATATTGCGGCAATAAAAAAGCTGTTGCAAAAACAGGACTGGGAAACTTTATTTATCGAATTTGACAGGGCAAAGAAACTGAGGGAGACCATATCAAATGGAACAATTACGCATTAAACCTGTTAAATCGCTTAAAGGATTGATACGGGTCCCGGGGGATAAATCCATATCTCACCGTGCTGTTATAATTGGTTCAATTGCCAGGGGAGTATCGGAGATAGAAAATTTTCTCGAGGGAGATGATTGTTTAAACACGCTGAATATTTTCCGGAAGCTGGGGATAAGCGCGGAAAAAAAAGATAAAAAATTATTTATCCGGGGAAACGGCCTTTTTGGGTTAAGAGAACCAGATGATATTCTCGATGTTGGTAATTCAGGAACAACAATCAGGCTTTTGTGCGGGCTGCTTTCCGGCCAGAATTTCTATTCGGTTTTAACAGGGGATGAATCGATAAAAAAAAGGCCGATGGAGAGAGTGATTAAACCCCTTTCGGAAATGGGTGCCGGGATTTTTGGAAGGGTAAATAATTCTTATGCTCCGCTTGCGGTTATAGGAAAAAAACTGTACCCGATAAGTTATGTTATGCCCATGGCCTCAGCGCAGGTAAAATCCGCCATACTTCTGGCGGGGCTTTTAACAGACGGGGACACAGAGGTCACGGAGAAAGTCCCTTCGCGCAATCATACAGAATTGATGCTTAAATATTTCGGCGCGGGGATTGAAACTAAAGGGCTGAAAATAAAAATAACGGGGAACATCGGCTTAGAGGCAAAAAGGGTGAAAATTCCCGGGGATATTTCTTCCGCGGCATTTTTCATGGTTGGGGCAAGTATACTGCAGGGTTCGGACCTTGTGATTAAAGATGCCGGGATAAATTTTACCCGCTCCGCAATAGTCGAGGTCCTGGAAAAAATGGGTGCGGATATTCAGATTTTGGAGAAGAAAAAAGAATTTGGAGAAGAAGAAACAGCGGACATAAGGATAAAAGGTGCTTCACTTAAAGGTGTGACTATTGAAGGCGATATTATTCCCCGCGTAATAGACGAGATTCCGGTTTTGGCAATAGCCGGGATTTTTGCAGAAGGTGAAACAATTATCCGCGGCGCGGGTGAATTAAGAATAAAAGAAACAGACCGTATTAAAGCAATGAGTATCGAACTAAAAAAAGCAGGCGCGGATATTGAAGAAATGCCTGATGGTATGATAATCCGCGGGAATCGTGATATCAAAGGATCTGTTTTTGAAAGTTACAATGATCACAGGATGGCAATGTCTTTAGCTATAATGGGCCTTGGGGCTAAAGGGGAGACTGTAATCAAAAATACGTCCTGCATAAAAACGTCTTTCCCCGATTTCGAAAAGATTTTAGAAGCCGTTTCCGGGTAATTAAAAAAAATGATGAATCAATTTGCTCCCAATTCTATGTTTTATGCTACAGGGATGCTTATTTTTTTGATCCTTCTTTTTATTTTGCTTTTTATATTACTGAGTATTTTTAAGCGGAGAAGTGTACTTGAAATCATAAACAGTAATCCACAATACAAAGAAGATTTTAAAAGCATCAACCAGGAATTATCGGTTCATATCAACGCCCTCAAGGAAGCGAACGCAAGAATTTCGGGTCTTTATAATCAGGTGGACAAAACTGCTTTTGAATTAAACAAAAAAGTTGAAGAACTTAAGCGGATTAATGAAATTGGAAAAGCCATCAGTTCCTCATTGGACCTTAACGAAGTTCTAGAGACTATTCTTTGGTCAGGGATAGAATGGACCCGTGCGACGCACGGGGCAGTAATGCTTTTGGACCCTGTAACCAATACACTTGCAATAAAATATGCAATCGGCATTAATTCCGAGACCTTAAATAATTTTAGGCTGAATATAGGAGAAGGAATTGCGGGATGGGTCATTAAGGAGAAAAAAACAGCAGTGGTTGATAAGGAAACTGATGACCCGAGATTTAAAACATTTAAACCTGGTCTTAATAAAGACAATTCACTTTTAGCGGTCCCGCTGATATATCGTGATAATGCCACCGGGGTCCTTAACTTGAGCAGCAGGGATTCAAGAAAAAAATTTACCGAAGAGGATGTCTCTTTTGTCACTACTATCGCGTCGCACGCGGCTATCGCGATCGAGAACGCCAATCTTTATGAAGGGATGCAGCATAATTATTTTGAGATTATTAAGTCGCTGGCTTTGACATTGGAAGCGAAAGACCATTACAGCCACGGCCATTCAGAAAGGGTGACTTATTACGCGAAGGAAATTGCAAAGGAAATGCGGCTTCCGGGGGAAGATGTTAAATTGATAGAGTCCGCGGGTATTTTACACGACATAGGGAAAATCGGGATAAGCGAACAGATTTTAAATAAGAAAAACCCGCTCTCCGAAGGGGAATGGAAAGTTATTGAAAAACATCCTCTTATGGCTGAAAGTATTATCGAACCGATACATTTTCTGGCGAAGGAACGTTCGATTATACGAAATCATCATGAAAGATATGACGGGAAAGGGTATCCGGACGGCCTTGCAGGGGAAGAGATATCAATACATGCGCGTATATTGACCGTGGCTGACGCGTTTGATTCTATGACAACGGACCGGCCGTATCGTAAGGCGTTATCTGTTGATGTTGCAATTGAAAGATTAAAAGAGTCCGCGGGCACTCAATTCGATAAAAATGTGGTCGACGCCTTCCTTAGATTTTATAATAAAAAATTAGGTTAGGGATGAAGATAGCTTTAACTACTGTGGGATGCAAATTGAACCAGTATGAAACTTCCGCCATGTCGGAGTTGTTGAGAGAAAACGGTTTTGAAATTGCCCCTTTTTTTTCTTGCGCGGATTTTTATGTTGTGAATTCCTGTTCTGTGACAAAAAAAGCCGAGCTTGATACCCGGAAATTTATTAAAAAGGCAAAACGGATCAATCCCCGCGCAAAAATAATAATAACCGGGTGTTGTGCGTCATTGATTGATCCTCTTTCTGTCGATCTGATACTTAATAATAAACAAAAGACAAAAATAGCCGATTATGTATATAAATTACAAAAAGATGCTCCCTCAAAAACTTTTTCTGGAAAAGAAAACACAGTTTTTTTTCCTTCCTTTAAAACGTTTTTTGAACACAGCCGTGCGTTTATAAAAATCCAGGATGGATGTGATGTCTCATGTTCTTATTGTATTGTGCCTCAAGTCCGCGGGAAAAGTCAAAGCCAGAAAGAGGATGAAATTTTGGAACAGGCAAAAATATTTATAAACCGCGGGTATAAGGAAATTGTAATCAGCGGGGTCAATATAGGCGCCTATGGCAGGGATTTTTTCCCGGAAACAAATTTAGCCGGTCTTTTAAAAAAATTAATAGCTATTCCGGGATTAGGCCGTATAAGGTTAAGTTCAATTGAGCCGCAGGAATTTGACAAAGAATTGTTAGATATCATAAAAGACCCAAGGATATGCCCCCATCTTCATCTGCCGCTCCAAAGCGGTGATGATAAAATTCTTGAAGCGATGAGAAGAAAATACCGCGTGAGATATTACCTCTGCTTGATTGACGCCTTGTTCGAAAAAGTGCCGGATTTGAATTTAGGAACAGATATTATTGCCGGGTTCCCGGGAGAGGGAGATAAAGAATTTAATAACACATTTGAACTTGTCAAGAAAATCCCTTTTGCGTATCTTCATATTTTCAGGTATTCACAAAGGCCGGGTACAATAGCAGAGTCATTTGACAATCAGGTTGCGGAAAAAATAAAAAAAGAAAGAGCGATGCGGCTTGCGGTGTTAAATAAAGAAAAAAAAGATTTATACGCGGGGAAATTTTTGAATAAGACCCTCCAGGCCTTTATTGAGAACCGGAGAGATAATAAAACGAAAAGGTGTATAGGGCTCTCTGATAATTACCTGAGGCTTTATATAAACGGGCCGGAAGAAATAAAGAACCAGATTGTCACGGTAAGAATAACAGGAACCGGTGATAAAATATTTGCAGAAGTATGCTAGCCTAAGTTCCGCAGTTTTAAAATCAAGCTTCTTATTTTTCAAGGGGTTGCGGGTTTTACCCCCTCAAATTCTGCACTACATTTTGTATAAAAACCGGACGATTAGGGATCTTTATTCCCAGCC
>JBFMCF010000041.1 GCA_040754625.1 bacterium
CCCGCCAAGCTCCTTTAAGATTATCTCCCCTTCTATGCCTATTCCCCCCTGCCCCACAATTCTATTTATACAAGATGACGTCACGCCTAAATATCGCGCAACCTCTGCGCCGCTTAACCCTAATTTTTTTACCGCTATTTGAGCTATCTCTTTCCTCGCGTTCCGAACTATTTCCCGGCGACTGCCTGAAATTAATTCTGTCATCTCAATCTCAAAAATTTTAACCGCCTTTTCAGAAAGTTCCTTTATACCAATTTTTCGGTTTTTAAACCTTAGAGTTTCAAGCTCTTTCTTTTCCGCTTCTTTCAATATTTCTTCCACAAAATCACTGCTTCCCAAAATTCGCAGATCAGATGCCATCGCCAGTTTCTGACGTTTCAGCGCCAATACTTCAAACCACCCGCCCGCGCTTCTTACTAATCCGCCGCCTGTCAGTTCTGATCGTTTCCCTTGATTTTTACCTTCTTCCATAAATCTTCGATAACTTGTTCTTGCTTTATTTCTATATTTCCCGAACAACGATAATACTTCTCCGGTTTTCTGCCATTTCCTTTCAAGCTTGCCGGTTAACGCCGAATGCCCGCTCCAGCCATATTTATTAAGCTCTTCAAGGCTCTTTACCAACCCGGCTCTGTATGGATTTAAATGTATATATCTTACAAGTTCCAGCAAATATGGCTCTTCTTCACACAAAATTGATTTATAGCGGTTCTGAAATAAATATCCATTCCGTTTATGCCGCCTGTTGAAATTTACCGCGTATCCTGTCATCAGTTTTCTCATGGCTTTTGACAGCGGAATATCTTTTGTTTTTACCAAAAGATGAAAATGGTTAGGAATCAATACCCACGCGTATATTTCCAAATTACATTTTTCTACCGTTATCTCAAGCCTTTTTAGAAAGTCCTGATAATCGATTTTATCTTTGAATATTTCTTTCCGCTCTATTCCCCTTGCTATTATGTGATGCAAAGTTCCTGGAGCGTCTAATCTTGGTCCTCTTGACATAATGGTTATATATTATTCTAACTTTTACTACTTGTCAAGCACTTCCTGCACCACCGTCCCCTAAGTTCCTCTAAGTTCCTACAGTTCCTAAGTTCCTACAGTATTTTTAACGACCTTTTTTTTAAGGAACATTTTATTGTTTCCTAAGCAAATTGTAAGCGGGTCAATTCATCAACCCTGATAACATTTTACATATATCTTCGATTTCCTTCTTCAACTTTTCGTTTTGATCGTTTGTAATAAGCTTCTTGCGCTTACATATCTCTAAAATCGGAACACATTCAAACGCTGATCCCCGTGCGATCCTAAAGAAATTAGTCCTATCAGCTTTATGAAATCTACCATTACCTTCAGTAATATTTGCTGATATTGATAACGATGCCCGGTTTAATTGATCCGCTAAATAATAATTACCCCTTTTTGGGAATCTTTCATCAGTTCGCAGATCTTCTCTGCGAAGTCAACAGCTTTCTGATAAACATCTAATTTTTCAAATATAAATGTCATAGTTTGAAAATCGAAAATCGAGATTTGACCGCAATCGAGTTTTTTCTTAATCTATTTTCAACTTTCGATTCTCGATTGCTCTGCCATTTTTGCGAAGCAAAAATGGCGGAGAGAGAGGGATTTGAACCCCCGGCGACCTTACGGCCACAGCGGTTTTCAAGACCGCCCGTTTCAGCCACTCACGCATCTCTCCGAACCTTGGTTTTTCCGCCAGAGGCGGACAGGCAAGACCGCGCCATTTTATCCGCCTTTGGCGGACAACCGCTCGCCCTGCACCATATGGTGCAGGGCTCGGCCATCTCTCCGCAAACCAATTAACAATAAACAATAATCATTTATCTTTATTTTTTATCAATTGTTAACTGTTTATTGAACATTGCTAATTGTTTTAATCCCTCCCATATATTCCCGTAAAACTTCAGGGATTAAAATACTTCCATCCTTCTGCTGATAGTTTTCTAAAATCGCGACGACCGTCCGCCCAACCGCCAGGCCTGAGCCATTAAGCGTGTGGACAAATTTTAATTTTCCGTCTTTCGCACGGAACTTTATGTTCGCGCGGCGCGCCTGAAAATCGGTAAAGTTACTGCAGGATGAAATCTCCCGGTATTTATTCTGGCTCGGCACCAAGACCTCTATGTCATAGGTCTTGGCTGAGCCGAAGCCCATATCGCCGGTGCATAATGTTATCACACGATATGGAAGTTCTAACCGCTTTAAAATATCCTCTGCGTCATTTGTTAATTTTTCCAGCTCATCGAATGAATTATCCGGATGGGAAAACTTAACAAGCTCGACTTTATTGAACTGGTGTAGCCGTATCAATCCTTTTGTGTCCTGCCCGTATGAACCTGCTTCACGCCTGAAACACGGTGTATAAGCCGTATATTTTAAAGGCAGTTTATCTTCAGTTAAAATTTCATCGCGGTAGATGTTTGTCACGGGGACCTCCGCGGTCGGGATCAAAAACAAATCATCCCGTTCACACCAGAAAAGCTCCTGCTCGAATTTAGGCAATTGCCCCGTCCCTGTCATTGACGCGCGGTTCACCATAAACGGCGGCAAAACTTCCGTGTAACCGTGTTCTTTTGTGTGCATGTCAAGCATGAAATTTATAAGCGCGCGTTCCAATTTCGCGCCAAAACCCTTATAAAGCACAAAGCGCGCGCCGCTGAGTTTCGCACCGCGTTCAAAATCTATAATGCCGAGTTTTTCACCCAATTCAACATGGGAAAGGGGCGTAAAATCTAATTTTGGGATTTTACCCCATTGCCTCACTTCTTTATTATCATCACTGCATTTGCCGAACGGCACGCTCTCATCAGGAATATTCGGGATAAAAAGTAAAATCCCTGTTAATTCTTCATCCTTACAAGCTATCTGCCTGTCGAAATCTTTTATTTTCCGGGAAACATCTTTCATCCCTGCCGATTTTTCAGTTACGTCTTTTCCTTCAGCCTTCAGCCTTCCGATCTCTTTTGAAACTTTATTAAGCTCCTGTTTTAAGTTTTCCGCCTCTTTCAGCAGGCTTCTTCGTTCCTTATCCGCTTCAAGAAACCTGTCCAGGCTTGTAGTGTCTCCTCTTTTTGCGAGGGCTTCTTTTACTTTATCTAAATTTTCTCTGATAAATTTCACGTCTAACATTTTTCCCCGTGATCCGTTATCCGTTGTTCGGTTTTAGTTGTTCGTGATCCGTTTTCCGTGGTTCGTTTCATTATATTACGTATCACGAAACACGAGTCACGCATCACGATAATATCTGCTTAAAGCAGATATTATATCATTATTCCGGCAAAATCCAGCTTGAATTCAATTTCAATTTAAGGAAATCGGTCTCCAAATCCATAAGTTTTGGCTCATATAAAACGCTGTATGGTAAATGCCCGATAAAAATAAACGGTCTTTCCTCAAACATTATATTTTCAATTTCCTCATAAAATTTAACCGCCTCATTTTTATCTGCTGATTGTTCAGCCAGGCGGTAAAGATTTAATAATTTTTCGGGGCTGTAAAATGTATAGGGCAAAAGCCGGTTAAAAATATAAGCATAAAAATTCTTTAATTCGTGGTTCTCGAATATAAATGAACATAAAAATAATCCCGGCCTGTTTTCCATAAGGGCCTGCACAAAATTATCTTTTGGCCTTATTTCCACCTGGACGTTAAAACCGACCGCTGCCAGCTCATTCCATATTTCGCCGGCAATCTTTGCAACTTCCACCGGTTTATCCGGCACATAAAGCATTATTAATTCATTTTTGACGCTTGAGTATTCTTCATGGCCTAAAATTGCCTTTGCCTCTTCGGGATTGAAAATAAAATCTTTTTTGGGTAACTCCAATAATTCAGGCGTAATTCCCCTGTTGGAAATCTCAAGTGAAGGAGAAATTGTTTCTTTAATCTTCTGCCTGTCAATCGCGAGACCAACTGCCTCTCTCAAAAATCCATTTTCCAGCACCTTGTTTTGATGATTAATCCCTAAAAAAACTGAGGCGGCATTATTAACTGAAAAAGACCCTGCTGGTTTAAAATCTTCTTCTGAAAAAACACTGAACCTTACATCATCCAGATACGGCCTGCCTTCAAAGTACTCTTCATTTGCTTCTAAAATTATTTCATTTTCATCCCTGCCGGCAAACCTGAACGGCCCGCTTCCGGCCGGCGCGTCAAAAAATTCACTTCCAGGTTCATTAACGCTTTCCATGGGCAAAATTGAACCCGCGCAAAGAGACAAATTCTGAAAGAACGAATTATCAAAATACCTTAAATTAATCTCCAGGGAATTAGCATCCAAAACCTTGATTCCAATTACCTCACCCGCGGCATCCAGGCGGTATTCTTCAACCCCCTGGACAGCGTTAAATATATAACTGTATGGTGAATTTGTATTCGGGTTTATAACTCTTTCAAAACTTCCTTTAACATCATACGCGGTCAATACCCTTGAATTATGGAACTGTATCCCGGGTAAAATATAAAAAATCCATGCTAAACCATCTTTTAAATTATTATAGGATTTAGTCACCTCCGGCAGTGTATTATAAATTTTAGAACATATTTCCTTCTCAAAAGGGCCTACCGCGTTCGCGGGGTCGAGAGTTTGGGGTATTGAGTCAATACCTATTTTTAAAGTCCCGCCGTATCTGGGAAGGGACGCGGCGTTGACGCCGCAATTTAACATTATGATTATCAAAATTATTTTTTTAAACATTGGTTCTCCGCTACCCCTGGTCCCCTCCTTAAGGAGGGGACCAGGGGAGGCTTTTATTTAATTCCGTAAATCTGAATATAATTCTTCTCACCCTTCAGGGTCATCGTCACAAACTCCATCCGTTTGTCATTATCAATATCCCCAAGGTGGAATTTCAAAATACTTCCTTCAATTTTCGGGCTTTTCCATTTGAGAACCGGCCCTATTTCATTCCATTCGAGAATATATATAAAATCAAAAGATTCTTTTGTTACCGGCTCATTTGAAGCCATGATTAATTCCGGCCTGCCGTCATCATCAAAATCAAAAATTTCTAAATAATTTCCAAACATGTCCCCGCTCTGCCATATCTTCTTCTTATCCAAACCAAATACAAAAAGAGCGCCGTTATTATCCAAGAGACACCATTTTTTCTCCTTAAATTTATCGGGAATTATCACCGCCAGAGAATAGAAATCAACCGGCAAATAAATATCTGAAAACCATGATTTCCCCATTGAATCAATGTGCAGGTGTTTTACCTCTTCACCGCTGTAATAGTTTCTTCCGCCCAGGTAAGCCCCGAGAAGCAAAGACACATAAGGTTTTTTCCCAATCCCCGCGACAACCCTGTCTTTCAATTCGGCTATCTTCTGGAATTGCCCTTCATTCCATTCAAAAATTTCTCCGCCATTGCTTTTAAAAGCTGATAAAGTTATTTCTTTTTTACCGTTACGGTTAACATCCGTTAAAAAAATACGGCCTGTTTTTTCCCTTGATTTTATTTGAATATCAGGATTGACCGAATATGGTAAAGACATAACCTCTTCAAAATTCACATCAAGGTGAAAAACCCTTACATACTGGGGTGTTAAAGCGATAAAATCATTTATGCCGTCATTATCAATATCGCTGATCTCAAAATCCGTAATTTCATCCGGAAAATGCACTTCCCTTTTTAATGTTAAAAAATCTTCCGGCAGGTTGAATCTCAGTCTTTCCACTTCTGTCTGTAAAAGGAGGCTGATTTTTTCGTCTTTTTTTATTTCCTTTTCTATAAGAGCTAACATATCTCCCGTCATGCCGTTAAATACCTGGAAATTGAAATACACATTTTCACCCAAATCCATGATCTTGCCTGTAATGACTATTTCCATTGATAAATTATTCGCGATCTCGCGCGCGAGTTCCGCGTTTATAAAACCGTTATATTTGCTGATACCCAGCTTGTTTTTTAATTCACTCAATTCTTTTTCTCCAGGAAACAATAATTTAGTTTCTTTTAATTCAGAAATAAACAGACTGGATATTGTATTTGAAAAAACGTCCGCCTTAGGCGGATTAACAGGTGCCAATCCGAGAAAAACAGCTTTTTGGCCTTTCCTGTCAGAAACAACTTCTTTTACCAAATCATTCGCCAGTTCCTGGAATTTTATCTCATCTGCCGATAATACGGGAGATAATCCGGTAAACAATATAATTAAAAGTATTTTTGTTAAATTATTCATATTTTTAAAACCAATGCCTTGTATAACGCGTAAAAATCATAAACCGGTAAA
Source organism: bacterium (assembly GCA_040754625.1). Classification (NCBI taxonomy): domain Bacteria; species bacterium. The sequence goes on from JBFMCF010000041.1 coordinate 6,265, forward strand.
TCCTCGGCCCGCAAATTTTCATTAAATCCCAGTAAGCTGAATACTTTTTCAATTTCCTCTTTTTCTCTGTTTAAATTCAATGCCAAAACCTTGACTGCCTTTTTTCTCCTGAATTGGAAGGATTTCCTGACAAAAGATAAAAAAGTATCTTCGTCATTCATCGAAATCAGCGGTTTTTCCCTTGTCTTTAATTTCACAATCGCCGAATCTACTTTCGGCGGCGGTAAAAATTTATTTTTACCGACAAAACCCGCTGTTTCAACATCTGTATAAAATTGCGTAAATATGCTTAGCGAGCCATAATCTTTTGTCCCCGGCTTCGCGCTTAATCTTTCAGCCACTTCTTTTTGCATCAAAAGCACAATAAGGGGAAAATTTTTCCTGCCCTCCACTAATTTTACAACCAGGGGGCTTGTCAGATAATAAGGGATGTTCCCGGTTATTACCGCCTTTTCAAACCCGTTTTCTTTTATCAATGCCGGTAAGTCCAGTTTTAAAATATCACAGGCTATTATACTTAAATTGTCATATTTCAGGGACAAAAGATATTTTACAAGACGTTCGTCAAGCTCAACCGCTAAAACCTTTTTGGCCCTTTGGACAAGATGTTTTGTTAATTGTCCTTTGCCCGCGCCTATTTCAATAACAAGATCATCTTTTGCAATCTCCGCTGTATCGGCAATCTGCTCAAGTATCTTTTCATCGCGTAAAAAATGCTGGCCCAAACGGCTGCCCATGTCGCTTCCTTTCACATTCACAATTTACAATTAGCTATTAACAATTGACAATTATATTTATTTGTATTTTTATAATTCAAATTGTCAATGCTCAATTGTCAATGGAAACTCTCTTTCGCCATGCTCTATGCTCTTTACTATTTCTGTCGCCAATTTTATAGCCTCTTCCATGCTTCCCGTATCAGCTACGCCTTTCCCCGCGATATCAAACGCGGTCCCGTGGTCAACGGATGTCCGAACAAACGGAAGGCCAAGCGTGATATTTACTGCCTTCCCGAATGATGCCATTTTAAGAGGAATCAAGGCCTGGTCGTGATACATACAGACAACCGCATCATACAAGCCTTTATTTGCCTTGACAAACAGAGTATCCGAAGGCAATGGGCCGTCAACTTTAATATCCTGTTTTTCTATTTTTTTTATCGCAGGGATGATAATTCTTTTTTCTTCATCTCCGAATAATCCGCCTTCTCCCCCATGAGGGTTTAAACTGCAAACCGCGACCTTCGGCCTTTTTATTCCAAACCGATTCTGTAAACTTTTATACGTTACAAATATCGTCCAATAAACGTTTTCAATATTTAAACTTTTTGCGACATATTTTATGGCGAGATGCGTCGTGACAAGCACAACCCTTAAATTCCCTCCCGCAAGCATCATAGCGAAGTGTTTTGTATTTATAAGATGCGCTAAATATTCCGTATGCCCCGGGAACTTCAATCCCGCGAGATGGACCGCTTCTTTATTAATCGGCGCGGTAACAATTGCCTGAATACCTCCTGATTTAACAAGTTCGACGGCTTTGTCAATATATTCTACAGCGGCTTTCCCGGCTGAAGCGCTCACCCGCCCGATTGGTATTTTTCTCGGATCGGCGTTATGTAAATCAAAAATGTTTATGACGCCGGCTTCATCCTTGGTGCCTTCAATACGATTCACAACATTGATCGTAGGGGCACAAAATTTTGTGCCCCTACACAAATTTAAAATTTCTTTTTCGATAAACCGTTTGCCGCCGATTATCAAAGGAATGCATAATTTGCCAATATTGCTTTTTAATAAGGTTTTTACAATAACCTCAGGCCCAATACCCGCCGGGTCGCCCATAGTAATGCCAATTACAGGTTTGTTCACCCCGTTCTTCCTTTCAGTCGTAAACCGTTGTCCGTGACTCGTGGTTCGTGATGCGTAGGGCGATTCATAAAAAACGGATCACGGACAACGAAACACGTATCACGGATCTATTCCGCCAGCTTAATTTCAATACTCGCCTCTTTTTTTAGTTTCTCAATCCATTCAAAATAAACCTTTTCCATTTTGTCCTGGAATAATTTATTTTTTATATTTGACTTGACTGCCAGGATATCCCCCGGAGAAAGGGTCTCTTTGGCGGTCACCCTGATAATATGATAGCCGTAATCTGTTTTAACAATATCGCTTAATTCCCCGGCCTTTAAATTAAAGGCCACATTTTCGAATTCAGATACCATGTCCCCGCGTTTAAAAAATCCCAGGTCCCCGCCGTCTTTGGCGGAAGGGCCTATGGATTTTTCTTTCGCGAGTGTCTCAAAATCCTCCCCTTTCTTCAATCTTTCAAGCAGGGCATCTGCTTCTTCGGAAGTTTTAGTCACAATATGATACGCGTGGATTCTCTCCCCCGGCACAATTACCCTTCTATCCTCAAGCTTGATTATGTGATACCCGAACTGGGTTTTTACGGGGCCCGCAATTTCACCCTTGTTCATCTGAAACGCCTTTTCTTCAAATTCAGGGAGCATATCGCCCCTGCGGAAATACCCGAGATCGCCGCCTTTTTCCGCCGAGGGCCCCTGGGATTTTTCTTTCGCGAGCTCATCAAAATCCCTGCCGCTTTTGATTTCATTTAATACCGCATTTGCCTCTTCTTCTGTTTTAAGCAATATGTGTTTCGCCCTGACTTCTTCCTTTTGTTTTTCAAAATAATCATCAACCTCTTTTTCGCTTACTTCTATCTTTGATTTAACCTCCTGTTCAACATATCTCTGGATTACCAATTCTTCCTCGATCCTGCTTCTGTAGGCCCTTCGCAGTTCAGAAAAATTTGTGTGTCTTTCGGCTAAAGCGTTTTCAAACGCTTTTTCATCAGGGAAATTTTTTTTCATGTTGCTTACCGCTTCTTCAAGATAACGGTTGACTTCAGCCGGCGCGATATCAATGCCCGCCTTCCTGGCGTTTTGCAAAATAAGTTTATTTTCAATAAGAAGATTCAGCATCTTTTTCTGTTCAACCTTGAAGGCATTGTCCTGCTCTTCCGGCGGATAAACCTTTTTGACCTGCTCCCTTATCTGCGCCAGTTCATTTTCCAGGTCGCTCAGGGTAATGATCTCGCCATTTACCTTCGCTGCTATCATCTCGATGATTTTGGCCGAGGCAGGCAGGCTGAAAAACAAAAATATGCCGATTATGATTAAAATGCGTTTCATGATTCCTCCTAATATTAGTGTAAAAGCGTAGATGCGTGAATGCGTAGACGCGAAACAAAAAATTTTAACGCTTAAACGCTTTTACGCATTTACACTTTCACGTATTTTTGCAAATTATATCATAACCTTGACAAAAACCAAAATTTTGAATTTTTAAAAATTTTTAAAAAAGAGAATAATGAAAATGACTGGAACAAGCTGACAAGAAAATTATTTAGAAACAAGACATTCATACTTTTGAATATAATTCCGTGACATAGAATGACATTTTAGACAATCAGAATTCTCATTATTATAATTCGGACATAATAATAAAGTTTCTACCTCAACTAAGATATCTTCAGCGCAATATTGCTTTTCTTTAACACCTTTAGCCCCATTATATGCTTCTACCAGCTTTTTAAGAATTGAATCAGTACCTGAAAAAATTCTGCACATAATTGTCTCCGGAATTCCCCGTCCCTTCAATTACTTTATTACCTGTTTTATTTCATAACTTTTTTTAATTTCTAACTGGGTTTATTTTTTCCCTCTAAAATGTCCAGTCTTTTCTTTAGCGATTTATTTTCTTTTTCCATCTCGGATTCTCCTGCCTTCGCGGATAAATAAGAATCCTGCTGCCACCAGTTTATACCCATCTCCATGGCCTTATCCACAGACGCGATTAAAAGCCTTATCTTGATAGTGAGAAGGTCAATATCGGCAATTTGGATTCTGATATCTCCCGCAATCACTATTCCTTTATCCAGAACACGTTCCAGGATATCGGCAAGATTAGTAGCCTCTGTAGCATGCATCATTTTTTGTTCTGACATAAATTCTCTCCTATATCAATTTTTTTGTTATCATAATTAATTCAGCGACCATCTTTCGCAGGTTGTTGATATTGTGACAAGTCTTACAATCAGAATCTCTCTCATGATATTCCGGGCACATTAAAAGAAGATTTATTTCTTCTAATAAATCTTTTGCATATTCTATTTTTTGGTTTGGCTCGCTTGTCCTATTAATTTTATTGGTTATTTCTTCTATAACCGGCTCCTGTTTTTGGAATATTCCGCAATTTAATATCTCAAGAACTTTATTTCCGCTATACATAATTTTTCCTCACCCCGCCAGAAGTGCTGCCATTACTCACACTTAACTGGAAATTATTCAGATTACCCATTTTCTATTAGGGGTTCACATTAAATTTCCCAATGGTCCCAAATCTAAATTTAATTCTTCATCCTCAATACCAAATATTGCCTGAATCTCTTTTATCTTCATTTTAACCGCCTTAAGACTCAACCCTAATTTCTGAACCTCTCCAGGAGAAAGTGTCTTCCCCTTTACCCTTCTAAATGCCTCTTTTTCCATAAGCCTTCTGATTAGTTCTACAATGCTCAAGATTAATTTGGCCAGCCCCTGTTCTGTCTTTCGGGGGGTATCAAACTCAATAAGTTTGGGAATATTCTCTTCGGCTCTTCTTATCTCCCTTTGTAATCTTTCTATATACTCCATATCTTCAGGGGTAAATTCTTTATCCGGATTACTAAAACTTTTCCCTGACAGCTCTTCTGCTTTTGAAACCGATGTCAAAATAAGCCTTAAACCCAAAAAAACAAGGTCCACATCCGCTACCCTCAAAACCATCTCTCCATTAATAACAGCCCCTGTTTCTAAAACTCTATCTAAGACATCTACCAATGTAACCTTATCATTTTTATTAATCATATTATTATACCTCTAATCAATTTCCCTCTTCCTGACTTTTCTCTTCTATTACTCCTCCTCTTTTTTTAAACCCGAATTCCCCTTAATCCCCTCTTTAAAAAAAAAGGGGAAAATCTATTTTTGACATTACTTATATCTCTAACGATGTAAAATTATATGCCGGCCAGGGCCCGCTATATCTAAGGGAAAATCCTTTCATCTGAATTTTTTGGTTTAAATCTTCGATTCCTTTTTTAAAATCTCCAATTTTCTCCCCGGAAACCAAATAAGCGGCATTTAAAACCATAGTTTCACTTTTACCGGTTAGCTCTCTTTGTAAAATTTTACATTTAACTGAATCCACCGCGTGTTCTTTTAAATCCTTAAAAATGGACTCCGCAATATTATTTAATTCTTTATTCATTTCCTTGGAAACAATATCCTCCAATTCCTCTTCCATAAAATAAGCCGCTCCTTCCGGTAAAGAGCTTATTTGCGCTTCTTTTATTTTTATCAGCGTATTTTTTCTTCTTATCTCATCTCTAAATTTTTCTTTATTTTCTAAATAAATCTTTAAACCCCATTCCTGTTTCCCGCGAATTCTTTCTAATATTTCCATAATCCCGGGATAATTTTTATCTAATGATGTTTTTAGCCCTGTTTCATCCTTGAAAATAATGCCAAATCGCATTGGTATCAGGCTCAAAAACCTGTCGTCCATCTTCATCGCCTCATCTATAATCCGTCCATGGGTAACGGCCTTTCCCTTAATCCAATTCAAATCTTCCCGGGCACTTTTCTGAATCTTATCCGATGCAAATTCTTCCAGCGGAACCTTGCTTACTACAGCCTCCAATTCACGATGTCCAAAAATAAAAACCTCATTTTCCCCGTCAATGCCTTTTGTTGAAAATGCCTTTTTATCATCTGTTTTTTCTCTAATACAATAAAGATATAATCCATCCACAACTATTCTCCTCGTCCATGAAGCTCATAGGATTGAACCTCTAAATTTTCATCTAATTTAACTGCATAGATATTTCTATCCTGCACTTTTGTAGAAAGTCCAAGTGATTTTATAAAAGAACTCTCTTCATATACCTCTGCTTCAATATCCCATCCTAAACCTGCTTTTGCCGCCTTAATAACTTTCACGTCTTTAACATTGAGCGTCTTTTTCAAAAATTCATTTACTGCTTTCCTGACCGCATCTATATTGGCCATATTTATACTCCTTATAAAAATTAAAGCGACATATTCCAGATTAACTCCCCCAACCCCCTCTTTAATTAAAGAGGGGAATCAAGGGGGCGTTATCTTAATCTTCTCTTTCCCTTAGTTTTCTTATATCATCCAACTGTTCTAAAAGCTCCTTTTCCTTTTCTTCATACTCTTTTTCACTTATTTCGTCTAATTCAAAACGCAATTGCAACTCCATAAGTTTTTCTTTAATAAGCCCCTCGTCCGATTGTTCCTTTTCTATAACATTATTAATCTTTTCACCTATCCAGATTATGCCTTTTAGTGGCGCTAATAATATATCATCAATAATAAACACTAATATCCCTCTAATCTAATTGTTAGGTTTACAAAATTAAACGGCGGCAATGTCCCAATATACTTAAATTTTACATCGCTACCATATCTTTCATCCAATTGCTGAACCTTTAAGTCAAATTCTGTCTCTTTAGATTTTTCTACCAAGAAAGCGGCATTGATAAGCATAAGCTCGCCATAAGTATTATTAACTTTCACATCCAGGCTTAACGGCAAAAGTGTATTTAAAATTTCATTTTTTATGCTTGCTTTTTCCTTTTCTAAAGCAATTTCCACCATCTTTCCTATTTCCATGCGTTGGTAGTAAGTTTTTTCAAAAGACATCTCTTGGATTTTTTCTTTTAACACTTTTATATCCTGATATTTTTCCAGAATATAGCTATAAATATCTCCTTTCCCGCCTTTGGCCAAAAAAACCGCCTTTAATCCCAGCTCCCTTTTTCCAATAAACTCATTTAGTAAATCTTTAAATTTATCATATTCTTTTACTAAAATCCTTTTAATCTCTTTTTCATCTTCGGCAATGGTACAAAAACGAACCGGCAAAACCGTATGTTTTGCCATTACCGTCTCAATAGCCTTCTCATGGAGAATCATATTTTCTCTCGACACAGGATACTTCATTATGGGAGAATTGCTCACAACCGCGGATATATCCTTAAAACAAATAGTATATAATTCATCACCCCTGCCGCCAATCCCCAGCGGGCCGAAAGTCTTCGACTCTGCAGTTTGGATTATACAATAAATATATTTACCTTCTTTCAAAGTTACCTCCATTTTCCCACACACCGAATCTTCTATTTCTGTAAATTTGATATGGGGGTTTATTTTTTATCCTCATCCACACTTGCCGCTACCAATGCGCCTTTGGCCACAGACCTTAAAGGCTGGCCTGCCATTCTAATATCACCAACCGGTATGGGTAATTTTAAATGATCTAAAATTTCTTTAAATTTCTGACAAAACCCTTTAGGCAATGAAGTGCCTCCTGATAAAATAATAGTTATTGGTTTTGTGATTTGCGGCATTTTTTTTGCTTTTGTAAATTCCTGTTTTATATTTTCAATAACATATTCAATCAGATGATTATAATAAATAGATAAAGCGCTTTCAATTTTACTAAGGTTTCCCGTCTTGTTTAAATCAAGTGAAGATTCCTTGACGGCTGATACACGGTTGGCTGTTTCATTCACGGCCATTGCAACCTGCTGGTCAATCCAATCCCCTGACTTGGCAACAGAAAATTTAAAAATCGGCACGGACATAAAACTCAAACAGACATTAACCATGCCCCCGCCAAAAGAAAGTCCAATTCCCGTAAAATCTTCCTCGCTTAATTCCGATAGGATAACCGCGTGCGCTTCATTAACCGGTTTGGGAGTATATCCCAGCGCCTTAAGAAATCCTTCAATCGTCTTTATATGGTAAATAACATTGAAATCGGCATCTAACGGTTCACCCGGGACAGAAAAATAGACTATCTCACCCTCGCAAACGGGTTCCCCCACCACACTTTTTATTAATAGTTCCATTATAGGCAGCGCCTCTTTTTCTGTGGGGCTTATCACTCCCCGTGATAAAGGCCTCCTTGTTTCCTTATTAAACATATTGGCAAATTGCAAAGATTCATCGCCGATTACATAAAGTTTGTTATCTTTTACAATATATTTTACATTTGAATTATTAAGTATTTTTTTGGTAAAATCAGTATGATCAACTTCAAAAAAAGCATTTCGCTGCGAACGAAAAACTATCGCATCACCCTCTTTAAGGGCGCATTTTACAAACATTGTTCCAATATCAACCCCTTTGCCTTTATGAAGACGCTGACTAAGTTCCTCTTTTCCCACCGATTTTGTCTTCCTCATTTCTTTTCTCCTTTCGGCATTCTTTTTAGCAATTCAACTGATTTATCGATATTTGATTTTTCCCTCTCGAGCCTGGCCCCAATTTCACTAATATTGCTCTCTAAGCCCAGGCTTTCGTCTTCAATGTGTAAATCAAAATCTGTCTTTATTTTTATTTTCCCTCCCGGATTTATTTCTTCTTCTTTTTTATCTCCGGTATAAACAGGGAACTTAATATCTTCTACTGTCTTTTTCAACTCTTCGCTGATATTTTTAGATAACTCACAGATAATATTTTTTATCGACTCTTTATCAATCTTTGGAATCTCTTCTTCTAATAATGTCTTTATTCCTTCTTTTGTTAAAAAATAACGCTTGTCAGAATATATCAGATAACCTTTTCTGATTAAATACCGGCATAAAAAATCTATATAAGCCGGGGAAAAATCTATCTCTCTTCTTATCTGCTCCTTTGTTGCCGTCTTTAATCGGGCAACACAGTTTACAATATCAACTTCCGTTCCTGATAACATTTTAAATGAGGCCATAACTTAGTGAACGTAAGTGAAACTAAGTTATTTGGCCGAATTTAACCCCGCACTTATTTTTGCAACTAAGTTTTAAGTTATACAATGGGATATTTGCGAGATTAATCTTATAGTTTGAGATAAAGTTTTTTTTAAAAATAAGTGCGGGGTAAGTTCGATCAACAGACTTATGTTCGTTTCACTCCATAAGTCTGGATCTCACTTATTTCTCCCACTCCTCAGGATAAATAACAATATTTACAAAATTAAATACAGGCAGAGGCCCTGTATACATGAACTTTATCCTGCTTTTATATTCCTCACTTAAATCATGCATTATATTATCAAATTCCTTCTCCCTGCCTTTATCCACCAAAAACGCGGAATTCATAAACATCTCATCACCTATGGTCCTGCTAACTTTATAATCGCAGGCCGTTTTTCTCAGAATATCTATTATTGAGTCTGCCTCTTCGCCTTTTTTATTTTGCAGAGCCGTCTCAACCATCTGTCCAATCGCTATTCTGACTTGAACCCCCACACCAAATTGACTATCGGATTGAGTAGAACTTTTAGGCGCAAAATTCAAATTCTCAGCAGAAGGTTTACTTATAGAAATAGAAGATTTGGTGTGGGGGTGAATCTCTTTCTTTAGTTTTTTAATCGCCTCATTTTCGCCCGTAATCTCCTTAAAAATATTATCCATATTTTTCCATATTCCTTTAACACTTAACTCTATCTTATGTTCCACATTAATCAGCGCATTTTTAAATTCTCTATATCTCTTGTCTAAAAGGTTTCTTATTTCATCGCAAGTTACTGCAACAGTGCCAAACCTGACAGGAAGCACACTATCGAATTCTTTCATTACCTCTTCTATTACCTTCTCATGAGCTAAAACATTTTCCCGGTTTACCGTAAACTTAATCACAGGATGACTGCTTACAACCATGCTTAAATCCTCATAACCGATGGTTAAAACCTCATCCCCTCTGCCTCCTATGCCTATAGGGCCGAAATTTCTTTCTTGCGAGGTTCTAATGATACAATAAATATATTTACCTTCTTTTGCCATCTTCTTCCTTAAATCAAGTATATGCGTGGAAGCGTAAAGGCGTTGATGCGGCAGAAAAAACTCTTTCACGCATCCACGCTTCTACGCATTCACACCTTCACTCTTACTAACAGGGCATTTTTATTAAATTCCTCTTCAATAAAAGAGCAGGCACCGTATTGACCTGCCTGGCAATATTCCTTTAAAATCTCATGCGCGTTTGTTATATCTTCAAATTGAGTTTCAATGCCGGGAATATCCGGGTTATTATCAGGATGGAAAGTAACAACTAGTGCCTGATATGCCTTTTTTATCTCATCCCTGGTAACAGAACTGTCAATAAGTCTGAGCTTTTTTCTTGCCCAATCTATCTTTTCAAAAAGCAATTTTTTAATTTCAAGTGTATAAAAACTATAAGGAGGCAACGGCCCTATACATTTAAAATTTAATTTATTGTCAAATGCAGTATTTAACAATTCTATTTCTTTCTCAAAATTTTCTAAATTTTTTTTATTTATTAAAAAAGCGGAGTTTAAAACCATCTTATCATCCATAACGTCGTGAGCCTTTATACCAGCGCTAATCTTGTCTAAAAAATAATGTATCCTTGAAGAATATTTTTCCCTTCTTTCCTCCAATATCTTGCTAAGCATTTTCCCTATTATTATCCGATCGTCTGTGGCTATTTCTGTAGAGTGAGCCAGAAGCCTGTCCTTAAATTCCCTGATTTCACTTTCTTCGCCTATCTCTTTTATGAATGAAGAAAAATCATGCCATGTAACTGCGACATCAATCTCTATCTTATCGTTTATTTTATCCAAAATCTCTTTTATGAGGTTATATCCTTTATCTAAAACACGTTTAACCTCAATCTCATCCTCAATAAATGTTCCTAATTGGACAGGGATGACCGCGATCCCGGAATTCATAATTCTTTCAATAACCGCCTGATGCTTAAGTAGCATCCTGACACCAATGTCATCAGGCACAGATGTATAATCAAATATCTCACAATCTTTAACCATTGCCGAAATATCATGATGAGGAATTGTATAAACGCCGTTACTTGAGCCTTCACTTCCGGGAAAATCTTTTGGGACAGAGAGATGTAATGTTGTATTGGAATTTATTATTCCATAAATATATTTTCCTGTTTTAGCCATAAAACTCTGCCTGAATTATTTCTGTTTTTCCGGTTTAGGTTCTTCTGCTTTAGGCTTTTCCTGTTGGGGTTTGGATTCTTCTCCTTTCTTTTTGCCCCTGAATAAATTCTTAATCTTTTCAATAATCTTTACCATTTTAATCCTCCTTGTTTAATGAGCAGATAATTTACGAAGCCTACTTGGCAAGTAAATTATAGCTAAGCGTCACTAATTTAATCGCCTCTTCAAAATGTCTCTTTGCTATTTTTAATTCTGAGCTATATTCTTTGTTTGGGCGAGGCAACCTCGCCCTTACTTCCTTGCTATCTGCTCCATGCTCTATGCCCTTTGCTCTTTGCTCTTCAATGTATTCCCTTATCGCCAGCATCGATGCCCTCCGGCAGATAAACTCAATATCAGCACCTGTCTTATCTTTTGTCTGCTTTACCATTGCCCTTAAATCCATATCATCCGCCAGAGGTTTATTTCTGGTGTGTATTTTAAATATCATTTCCCTGTCTTTTTCGGAAGGCAGTGGTAAATTAAGCAAAAGGTCAAACCGCCCGCTCCTTAAAATCGCGGGATCAATAATATCTAACCTATTGGTAGCACCTAAAACTATCACACCTTTAAGTTCCTCGATTCCATCCATCTCGGTCAAAAACTGGCTGATAATACGCTCTAAAACATTGCTGTCCGCAGATGAAGAACCCCGTTTAGGCAGAATGGCATCTATCTCATCAAAAAATAAAATACAGGGACTGGCCTGTTTCGCGGTTTTAAATACCTCACGGATTGCCCGTTCACTCTCTCCTATATATCTGGATACCAGAGAAGGCCCTTTTATAGAGATAAAATTAACCCCGCTTTCAGTTGCCGCGGCTTTGACTAAAAGGGTCTTTCCTGTGCCAGGAGGCCCATAAAGTAAAATCCCTTTCGGAGGATTCGTCCCTGTTTTATTAAAAACATCTGAATATTTAAGCGGCCATTCTATTGCCTGTTTCAGTTCTTCTTTTATATCCTCTAATCCACCGACATCCTCCCATCTAATATCAGGCACTTCTATAAAAAACTCTCGTATTGCTGAGGGCTCGACATCTTTCATCGCCTCTAAAAAGTCATCCATTGTCACTTCCAGGTTCATTAAACTATCATAAGGAATGGATGCCTTTCCAAAATCAATTTGCGGAAAAATTTTACGAAGGGCTGACATAGCCGACTCCCTTGCCAATGCCTCTAAATCAGCTCCTACAAATCCATGGGTGATATCAGCTAATCTCTCGAGATTCACCCCCTCCGACAATGGCATCCCGCGTGTATAAATCTCCAGAATTTTCAATCTTGCATTTTTATCAGGTATGGGAATAGAAATCTCTCTATCAAATCTGCCGGGTCTTCGCAGCGCGGGGTCAAGTGTATTTGGAATATTTGTTGCACCTATGACTATAATATGGCCTCGTTTTTCTAAACCATCCAATAAAGACAAAAGCTGGGCTACCACACGTCTCTCAACCTGCTTTTCAGAACCCATATCTTCTCTTTTGGATGCTATCGCGTCTATCTCATCAATAAAAATAATCGCGGGCGCATGCTTTTGAGCATCCTCAAACACACCTCTCAAACGGCCCTCGCTTTCACCGTAAAACTTTCCCATTATCTCAGGCCCTGAAATATGGGTAAAATAAGCATCTGTTTCGTTAGCTACCGCGCGGGCAATCAATGTTTTTCCCGTCCCGGGCGGACCATAAAGTAAAACACCCTTCGGTGCGTCAATCCCTAACTTTTCAAAAACCTCAGGGTATCTCAAAGGCAATTCTATCATCTCTCTGATCCTTTGAATCTGAAGGCTCAATCCGCCTATATCTTCATAGGAAATTTTGGCCTTCGAATGTCCATTTGTTTCCCTTGACTCCATCTTTATAAGTGTAGTGGGGCCCACCAGAACTACATTTGAAGGAATAGTTTCTATCACCCTGAACTCACAATACTTTGATCCGAATAACGCGGCCCTGATCCTATCCCCTGTAATTAAAGGAAGCCCTTCTATAAGAGACCCGAGATACTGCGTATCCTCTCCCTTAACAGAATCTTTCCTTAAAAAACCTGATCCATTCAGGCTGGAAAGCACTATTTTACTTGCCAAATTACAATCAACCTTTTGAATCTTTACCTTCTCATCAAGCCCTACTTGAGCATTTTCCCGCAATATCCCATCGATCTGGATTATCTTTTTATCCCGTTCCTCAACATAACACGGCGTTACCCTGGCAGGTGTTCTTCTCCTGCCTTGAAGTTCCACAATATCACCCACCTCTAATCCAATTGCCTTCATATCGCAAGGATCTATCCGGACAATTGCCCTGCCCACATCCTTGGATAAGGCCTCTTTTGTTTTTAAAGTTAAACTTTTTTTCATAATTACTTAAAACAACCACTTCTTAAAATTATTCAAACTGTCTATTCCTTTAACCTCCTGCGCCTGCAGAGGTATATTAGTTATCTGTAAATTTCCAAACTTCTTTTTTATCTGATTTATATATTTTTCCTGCACTTTTCTTCTTTCTCTGCAAAACTCACAATCATTCCATTCTAAAATATTATTAATAACCATCTGTTTTACTGCTATCCCATATTTAGTCAAACTCTCTATTAATCTTTCTGTTTCCAAAACAGCCATTTCCTCAGGGATTGTTACTACGATAAACTCACACCTTTGATTATCACGAAGCAGCTCTTCGATTTTTTTAACTGTCTTTTTCATCTGCAAGATAAAATCATCACCTTCATCAGGATTATATTCACCGGCAAATGTTTCAACCGTATACCTGTATTTCCATCTCATCTTTGCCATAACCTTGATCCACTCATCCAAAAGCCCGGGTAATGTTAAAAGCCTTAAGGCATGGCCCGTAGGCGCTGTATCCACAATATATTTATCAAATTTAGCATCGTTAATGAGATCAATGATGGTTTTAAACCCCATGACCTCATCTATACCCGGAATGGATAAAGAAAAAATAGAACCAATATCTTCTTCATCTAAATAAGTAGATGTCCCTAAAATTTTCTTTATCTGGGATTCGTATTCTTCCTTAAATCCAGAAAGCGCCTTTTCTGCGCTTATTTCAATGGCACTTAGATTTGTAATACCCCTTACCTGCCGCACATTATCACCTATTTCCTGGCCCAGGCTGTCACCAAGTGAATGCGCCGGATCTGTCGAGATTAGAAGTGTCTTCAACCCCTCAGATAAATATAAGCCCGTGCCTACACTGCAGGTTGTCTTCCCAACCCCGCCTTTTCCGCCAAACAAGATTAACTTTAATGGGGTCTCTGTTAAACCGGTTAATCCGTTCACCCAACCCTTCCTTTCAGTTGCTTTTTATACAATTTAACTTTTTTTATATTTTACCTCTAACATACCGTTTTTATAGGAAAAACTCATTGTATCAGGCCTTATCTTTGTTGACAGTAAAATTTCTTTATGATATTTTCTATCCCCTGTTTTTGCAGAAATTTCGAGAATATCCCCCTTTAAATCTATCTTTATATCTTCCTCATTCACACCCGGCATCTCCGCGTAAATTTTAAGCTCTTCTTTTTCGTCAAAAATATCGGTTATCGGCTCTCTTTCCTCGGAAACGTTGGGGCCTTTAGGTGTCTTTTTGATATTGCCAAATGGCTCAACTACAGTTTTTCCTGTAGCTGTCTTTACGGAAAAACCAAATACGCCCTTCATACCCTTTTTAAGATGGCTTAAATCGATTTCGCCTTCTTTTTTTATTTCGCCGCCTGCCTCTTCTAATTTACCGGCCAGATCGAGTAATTTCTCAAGCCCTTTAAATAATCCGCCAATACCAAAATCAAAACCATGAACTTCGTTCTTTCCGCCTGTGGCGGATTTCTTTTCTTTTGCCATATTTACCCCCTGTTGAAGGACATAAATCTTTTGAGATCCTTCGTCGTTTTACTCCTCAGGATGAGTGGTCGAAACTCCCGACCCCTCAATAATTTATCGCCATTGTTTTCAATGGTTTTGTCGGTATATTCCTATAGGTTTTAATTTTTCCTTCTTCCTGTATTTCTTTTTCCAGTGTTTCAATCCGCTGATAAAGGCCGTTTAACATCCTGCTTGCTGTATTTCTTCTTTTATCTAACGCGAAAATCTCTTTTTCCAATCTATCCTTTTCTCTTTTAAACATATATAATTCCAAATAACTTGATCTTTGAATTTTAGGAATAGCCCTTAAACCCGCGGAGTGAATACTCTTTATATCTCTAACACTGGATATTTCTAACATTCCTTTCATTTTTGTTCACCTCCCAGTTCTCTTTCAACTATCTCTTTAACAACATCCCGGACCCTGCTTTGATTTGTTTTTGATCCAACCCGGCTTGTTTCGGATGCCAGAATATCCTGGCACATCTGCTTAAAAACCCCATTAGCCTTTCCGGGAGTAATATTTTGAACCTTCAGGGTCCTGGCAATCATGATACAACCGCGAATAGTCGGCGCAAATTCACATTTCCCGGAATCCCTCAAACCACGGACAATATTAACTATTATTTCCGTGTCTTTCTTTTCCAGAAGAGATTTTGATCTTGTAATGGCTACTTCTGTTTCATAATCAAAATGATCCAGGTCCATGGTAATCATCCTGTCGCGAAGGGCATCCTGACTCCTGTGCACGCCCGCGTATTCCTCAGGATTAGATGTAAATATCGCGGTAAAATTCGGATCAACTCTTAAATACGGTCCATCACCGCTCCTTCCCACCGGCAAATCCATCATCTTTTCCTGCAAAATAGAAAGAAGTATATTATTTGCCTCCGGCCGGGAACGTGTAAATTCATCATATACTAATGTAAATCCATACTTGCAGGCAATGGTCAATCGGTTATCCACCCAGTGTTTTACCATATCTTCTTCTGTTTTCAAAACCCTTGATATAAATCTGTCCACAACCTTTTTCATCCTGTATCCATATTCGCCGCCGACAAGATCGGATGTCTTAAATTCTTCATCCCCGTGTATCATTACCACCGGCCTTTGAATCTTACTTGCTATATGCATTGCAAGTGTTGTCTTGCCTGTCCCGGATGCGCCTCTGAAATGAACCGGAAACCCCGCCTTGATATAGGAAAGCGCCCTGTTACTGATATTTTTTATATACTTTGTTTCCACAAAGTCGTGCATAGGCCTTGGATCCAATACTGTAGTCATTTCATCAACCATTGTTATCTACCTCCCCTATTTTTTCTTTTTCTTTGCAGCTTTCTTTTCAATTTTATCCTCAGCAGGTTTCTTCTCAATAATTTTTTCAACAGTCGTTACCTTTTCTCCTGCTTCAATCTTTGGTTTTATACCTGTTTTTCCAGATTTAGCCAGAGCAGAAGGCATCCCCTGCCATGCCGCTTTGGCTTCTTTCATATCTGACCTATAATCACTAATAAGTTCATCCGCTTCATCTAAAAGCCCGCTGACATGAGCCTTAATATCAGCTACTTCTTTAGCAAGCTTTTCTCTCAGTTCGGAGGCGGTCTTTTTACGATTCTTCCTAAAATCATTCAACATTAGGCCTACGCCAGTTTTTAATTTTTCAACATCATCTTCCAATCTCCCCATAAAAATACCCAAATTCTTAGCTTGCTCTTCACTCATTTCTTCATGTTTTTTGTTAAACTTTTTAAGCATATCACCCACATTTTTTGTTAAATCAGCCGTAAAACCAGCTAATTTTTTTGCCTGCTCGGAAGCATTTATCTTACGTTCCCTGCTGAAATTCTGCAAGGTTGTCCGTGCCTCTTTTAAAATATTTTTTGTATCCATTATTACACTATTGATTTCTTTTCTCCGGTCGTTATGCGAATCAACGATATTTTCCACAATATTTTTCATTCCTTCAGCTATTCCCATTTTTTCTCCTTTTTTAACTCCCCCAACCCCCTCTTTAATTAAAGAGGGGGATCAAGGGAGAGTTTTTTTGTTTATTTTTGTGCCCGCTTTTTTTTATATTCTAATAGTTTCCCGCGAATATCTTCTTTTCTATTTTTATGATGCAGCATCCGTTCTTTATGCCGGGTATCGAATTGCCGAAGCATTAATTTGAGGTCATTTAACCGAAGCTCTTTCCCTTTAGCTAAAAGACCTCTGAGGTTCTTTGTCACCACTTCTTGTTCTTTTCGAAATTCCCTCAGTTTAAAGGTAACCTCATTTTTTCTTTCTTCCTGTTTGATAAGAATTTCTCTTATCATATCCTGAAATTCCTGTATTCTCCGGACCTCACCTCTCGCGAGAGATTCTTTAAATTTCGTTAAATTTTCCCTCAGGCCTTTTGCCATTTCTCTTTGTTCATCAAAATATGTCCTTGATAAATCCCTTATCTCTTTTTCTATGTTTACCTGAAAAGAAAAAGCGCCGAACATTATCTGGTCAAAATCTTTTTTTCTTAAAGACGAATTTCTGGCGAGAATATCTCTCAATTCATTATTAATTTTTTCGACTTCTTGTTTTGTACCAAGAAAGGAATCCTGGAAAATCTCTCCAATATTTTCAATCTTATCTTCATAAGAAGAGAGGACATTATTAATAACGGTGTCTTTTATTTCTTCTGTTAAAAGCATAATTTTCCATTAAATCTTCATAAATTGTGACTGCCATTGTTTACAATTCCGAGTTTAAAAGGAATTCCTTGGCGAACTATGCCTTACTTTTGACAGAGGGTGACATTTGGCAAGGGATAATCCGGCAAGAAGCCCTTCATTCACCGCCCAATTGCTTAGGCTGCTGTTGCTGTTAACCCGATAGCCTCAGCATATTTCAGATAAGTTTCAACTGACGCTACCACTACTCTGGCCTCGACCGCGAGTATTTCAATACCCACTAAGCCTTACACAAGCGTAATTTTTTGAAATAAAAGCGAAAAAGGACTTGAAATGCCCAATTCTATTGGTTAAAATGATTTTGTCAAAAGACATAACAACCAAAAAAAAGGGCATTTCAAGTGAATAAAA
>JBFMCF010000042.1 GCA_040754625.1 bacterium
TCGATACTTTTTTGGGAACTTTGTTCCTAATAGCTTTCATGCCGGTCTCCTTTATAACACACTATAAAAGATTCGGCTGAAAGCTATTTTTTTATATACTTTTTTTTTAAATTTGCCAAACTCAAGTTATTTTATTTAAAATAAGTATAATAACAAAATATGTCGGATAATAAAGAACTTTTGGATATAGTTAATAAGAATGGAGAAGTAATAAACAGTCTCCCGAGATCGGAAATTCACGGCGATCCGGCTTTTATTCACAGGGTTGTCCACCTGCTTGTTTTTAACACAAATGGCGATTTGTTTTTACAGAAGCGCTCAATTAATAAAGATGTGGCGCCGGGCAGGTGGGACACGTCCGTCGGCGGGCATATAACCCATGGTGAAACAATAGAGGACGCTTTGAAACGTGAATCAAAAGAAGAGCTTGGAATTAAAAATTGCAGTCCGAGGTTTTTGTATAAATATATTCATTCGAATCCCTATGAAACAGAACTTGTTTTTACTTATTCATGCATTTATGATAAAAAAATAAGCTTTAACAAAAAGGAAATTGACGAAATCAAGGCATGGAGTATCAAAGAAATCAAAAATAACCTTAAAAAAGGAATTTTTAGCGATAATTTTGAAGACGAGTTCGGAAGATATTTGAGTTTTAGAAGCGGAAAGAGCTAAACAGCGACTACTCCCTTTACTTCCGGGACTTCCTGTTTTAATATTTTCTCGACGCCGTTTTTAAGGGTCATCTGGCTCATGGGACAGCACCCGCACGCGCCGGTTAATCTTAATTTGACCACGCCGTTTTTGTCGACTTCCACAAGTTCTACATTCCCGCCGTCAGCTTTAAGCATAGGCCTTATTTTATTCAGAGCAACTTCGATTTTTTCTTTCATTTTACCTCCGGTGCTTCCATCTTTATATTATAGATAGTATTATTTGTCAAGTATTTTTTTCTTGACAAATAAAATAGCAAGAGTATAATTTTTAAATAAGTAAGGTGTCCCGGGTGGCAAGTCTTAAGAAAAATTTAAAGTATACGATTAAGAAAGCTTATCTTTTGCAAAAAGATAAAATAAAAGCGAGAATAAAAGATTTTGATAATATTTATAGAAATGGGACCAATGAAGATATTTTTGCTGAGCTTGTGTTTTGTATATTAACGCCTCAATCTAAGGCTAAAAATTGCTGGACAGCGGTGGAAAATCTAAAAAAAAATAAATTGCTATGGACAGGAACATATTCCCGGATTGCCGGGAAATTGAATGGAGTAAGGTTTAAAAATAAAAAAGCCAAGTATATTGTTGAGGCGAGAGAAAGATTTTTCGATAACATACCTATTAAGTCCGCGGTTAATATCTTCCCTGATAATATCAAGACCAGAGATTATCTAGTAAAAAATATAAAAGGCATAGGATATAAAGAGGCAAGCCATTTTTTACGGAATATCGGGAGAGGTGGGAATCTTGCCATACTTGACAGGCATATTTTAAAGAACCTTGCTGTTTTTAACATAATCAAAGAAGTCCCGTCTTCTATTTCAAAAAATAAATATTTTGATATAGAGGAAAAAATGAATAATTTCGCTGAAAAAATAAAAATCCCCGTCGCGCATTTAGACTTTCTATTTTGGTCTAAAGAGACAGGAGAGATATTCAAATAGGAGGTGAGGAGTAGTACAGTTTTTTAGGCAAGTTTTTATTAAATTTCTCTTGTGTTTAATAATGTGATCATAGAGTATGGCTTGTTGTTTCGCGATATTTCTTGAGAAAGCATTGTTAGACAAAGAGAGCAATGAGAAAAAAGGAGATTTGGAATGGCAAGCGCAAGACTCTATGTAGGAAATTTAAAGTATTCTACGACGAATGAACAATTACAGGAATTATTTTCTGTATATGGTGAAGTAAAACAAGTCAACATTATTGAAGGAAAAGGTTTTGGTTTTGTTGAAATGTCAAACCCGGATGAAGCTGAAAAAGCAAAAACTGCGTTAAACGGGACTGATTTCTTAGGCCGCACAATAAAAATTGATGAAGCTCATCCACCTAAAGAAAGACAACCAAGAAGGGATTTCAGAAGATAATACTGAAAATCCTCATTTGAATAAACGGTAATTTGATATAAAAAAAAGGGAAACCTGTTTTTGAGGTTTCCCTTTTTTATTATGATGCCAATTTTTGCTTGACAAAAGGTATTTTATCCATTATAATATTACCAAAACGGTAGGAATAGTGATATTATGAAGCTTTCAACTAAAGGACAGTATGGTGCCAGGGCAATGCTTGAATTAGCTATTCATTATGAAAACGGCCCAATACTTCTAAGGGACATCGCTAAAAAACAGGGTTTATCCGAGAGATATCTTGAACGTATAATGACTGTTTTAATTTCTGCCGGGCTTGTCCGGAGTTTAAGAGGAAAGTGCGGCGGTTTTATTTTGACAAAACCATTGGAAGAGATTAAATTAAGCCAGATTGTCCAGGCGACTGAAGGGTCGCTTAGCCCTGTCGTTTGCCTTGATGACCCGGCATCATGTAAAAGGATTAAATTTTGTGTTACTTATGATATCTGGGGAAAATTAAAAAAAGAGATGATGAAGGTACTGGACTCTATAACATTGGCGGATATGGTTCAAATGCAAAAGAAAAAAGTCAAAGAAACAGAAGAAAAAATGTATTATATTTAAATAGTGCTGAAGGCTGAAGGCTGAAGCGCAGAAGGAGAAGAAATAATGGCAGAAGATTTGGAACAAAAATCAGCCCAGGAGATAATCAAATGGGCGCTTGAAACGTATCAAAACAGGGTCGCGCTGGCCTCAAGTTTTGGTGCGGAGGATGTTGTTTTGATAGATATGCTGGTGAAAGTTTCAAAAGAGAATAATTTGGGTGAGGTGGAAATTTTTACATTGGATACAGGCAGGCTGCCGGGAGAAACATATAATTTAATGGATAAAATCAGGGAAAAATATGGGGTAAATTTGGAGGTTTATTTCCCGGACACAAAATCCGTGGAAGACATGGTTTATGAATATGGATTCAATTTGTTTTATAATAGCATCGATTTAAGAAAACTGTGTTGTAAGGTAAGAAAAGTGGACCCGTTAAATCGCGCCCTGAAAGGTTTAGACGCTTGGATTTGCGGCCTGAGAAAAGAACAGTCTGTGACAAGAGCGGAAGTTAAAAAGGCTGAGTTCCCGAAAGACGGCAAAGGAATAGTCAAAATAAATCCGCTGGCTGACTGGACGGAACCGGATGTCTGGGACTATATAAGGAAAAATGATGTGCCATATAATGAATTGCACGACAAAAGTTATCCAAGCATAGGTTGTGAACCTTGCACCAGGGCAGTTAAACCCGGCGAGGATGTAAGAGCGGGCCGATGGTGGTGGGAGACCCCTGACAAGAAGGAATGCGGATTACATTGCGGGAAGTAAATCATTGTTTAAGCGGTTTAAACCGTTTAAACCGCTTGAACTATTTAAACAAAAGGAGTTAAGATGATTCATCCTCATGGAGGAAAGTTAATAAGCCGTGTTATAATTGGAGATGAAAAAAAAGAGCTCGAAAAAAAGTCAAAACATCTTAAAAAAATCCATCTAACACCCAGGGAAATATCCGATTTGGAAATGATCGCCATCGGCGGGTTCAGCCCGTTAGAAGGTTTTATGGGAAAAAAGGACTATGAAAATGTGATAAATAACAACCGCATGTCTTCAGGTTTGCCATGGACAATTCCAATTACTTTGGCAGTTACCAAAGAGGAAGCTGATTCAGTGAAAGAAGGTGAAGATGCCGCGCTTGTTGAAAACAAAGAGCATGGTGCAGAGGGTATGGAGCAGAGAGTTTTGGCAATTTTGCGTCTTGAAGAAAAATATAATTATGATAAAAAGAAAGAAGCAAAATTAGTTTATGGCACAGATGAGGATGTCCACCCGGGGGTAAAAATAGTGTATGAACAGGGAGATGTTTTATTGGGCGGAAAAATCAGTGTTATAAAATGTCCCGAACATGATAAGTTTTTAGAATACCGGTTAAACCCGGCTGATACGCGTAGAATTTTTAAAGAGCGCGGGTGGAGGCGGATTGTCGGTTTTCAGACAAGAAATCCGGTACACCGGGCCCATGAATACATTTTAAAATGCGCCCTGGAAGTAGTTGACGGATTATTGCTTCATCCTATTGTCGGAGAAACCAAAAGCGATGACATCCCGGCGGAAACCCGGATGAGATGCTATAAAGTATTACTGGAAAAGTATTACCCGGGGGAAAGGGTGCTCCTTGCGGTGAACCCCTCGGCTATGCGTTACGCGGGCCCGAAGGAAGCTATATTTCACGCTATTGTCAGGAAAAATTACGGATGCACTCATTTTATAGTCGGGAGGGACCACGCGGGCGTGGGAAATTATTATCCGCCTTTTGCCGCGCAGGATATTTTTGATGAATTTTCACATGATGAAATTGGTATCGTCCCGCTCCGGTTTGGAAACAGTTTTTACTGCAGAAGATGCCAGGGGATAGTTTCTGAAAAAACATGTCCTCACCCGAAAGAAGACCATTTTTCTCTCAGCGGGACGAAGGTGAGAGATCTCCTGAAAAACGGTGAGATACCTCCGGTTGAATTTACAAGGCCGGAAATCGCGAATATATTGGTGGAATGGTATAAGCAGGGTGGCGGTAGGTAGCAGAGAAGAGGTAAAAGGGAATGCTTGTGATTAAACAGAAGTTTATTGACCAGTTGATAAATCACGCAAAAAAAGGGTATCCTGAAGAGGTTTGCGGGATTATCGCGGGAAAAGAAGGTTCGGTTTTAAAGATATATGAAATGGCAAATGTTTCGAAAACGCCGGAAACATTTTATTTTATGGAACCCGAAGAGCAGTTTAAGGTGTTAAAGGATATCCGTAATTCCGGAATAGAGATGCTTGGGATATACCATTCACACCCGGCTTCAAAGGCGCATCCTTCAGAAGAAGACTGCAGGATGTGTTTTTATCCCGATGCGTTTTATATGATAATTTCACTCAAGGATTTTGATAAACCGGAAATAGGGGTTTTCAGGGTAAACGGGGAAAATATTACTGAAGAAAGGGTGGATATAAAATGAACAATAAAATAAATCCACGAGATAAATCTGTTAACAATAAATTAAACGTGGCGATAAATGTTGAGGAACTGAAACGCGGCGGGGTTTTAAAACTGAAAGAAAAGGGGATGTTCTGCATATGGGTCAAGACTTATTGCGCCAATTTAAGTTCCGTGCAATTGAGGAAAGTGGCGGAACTAAGCGAAAAGTACGGGCGCGGTATAGTCCTTTTTTCCACCAGGCAGATTCCCATGATTCCTTTTGTGAAGCTTTCGGATGTCGATTCCATAAAAAAGGAATTAAAAAAAGTTGAGGTGGGACTGGACAGGTGCGGGCCGAGGGTCCGGAATATAAATGTCTGCTATGAAGATAATATTTGCGGGGAGGCTGTAACCAACTCTTTGTCCCTGGGTGAAAAGCTGGAGAAATATTTTGATGACCCGATAATTCATAAAATCAAAATTGGTATCTCAGGGTGTTCAAAAGATTGTATAGGTTCAAGGGTCTTAAATGATATATGCTTTATAGGAACGGGAAAAGAAGGCCTGTATGACGTATTCCTGGGGGGGAGACTTGGTTTAAAACCGTTTGTCGGGATAAAGATGGCGGAATCAATTTCCGAAAATAAGTGTGTTAAATTTGTGAATAATTATTTCGATTTATTAAGGGAAGAAGGAAAAGAGAAAGAACGTTCCGCGGACATAATAAACAGACTTGGAGAAAAGTATGTCCAAAGTAAACTTGTAAAAGAACTGGATAAAGCAGATATCACAAAAATAGAATGTCCGACACATGTCAAAACTGAACAATTTGACAGGGCAATTTTAAAAATTAAGGCGACATGCGGGGAAATTAACGCCGGTCAGGTTGAAAAGATTGCGGATATAGCGGAAAAATACGGTAATGGATTTATCCATTTTACAATCTACGGCGCCCCGGAAATACCTGGTGTCGATAAAAATAATATTGAAAAGATCCGGCAGGAACTCGCGGGAGTGAATTTAGAATTACTGGATAAGGGTATCGGCAATATACAAACCTGTTTTGGCGGGTATTGCCCGAAAGGGGTATTTGATACCCAGTCATTGCTAAAAAGAATCGATAAAGCGGCGGGGGAAACAGGGTTTTCCAATCAGGACATAAAAATTTCCGCGTCCGGCTGCCCTAATTCCTGCGGGATCGCGCATCTTTCCGATATAGGCTTTTTAGGCGTGGTTGAACCTGAAATAAACGCTTTTAAATGCAGCGGGTGCGGTATTTGTGAAAAGGCCTGCAAGGTCAAAGCGATAAAAATTATAAATAAACTCGCCGTAATCGACAAAACGAAATGCAGTTATTGCGGGGAGTGCATTAAAAGCTGTCCGGTTGACGCGGTCTGCGCGAAAAGATCGGGGATAAAAATGCTGGTTGGAGGCTCATATGGCAAAGAAACAGTTTTGGCCCGGCCTCTTGCGGAATTTTTATCAGAGGAAGAAGCTTTGGCCGCGGCGAAAAAATGTTTACAAGTGATAAAAGAGAAAAATACAAAGTTGAAAACAATAATAGATGAATTTGGATTCGAAAGGTTTAAGGAAAAAATAATTGGAGAAAAATCATGCCTATAAAATTAATATTAAACGGTAAGCCTGAAGAATTGGAAAAAGATATGACGGTGCTGGAGTTTTTGAACAAAAAAAATATACGGCCGGAAGTAGTTACTGTTGAACTTAATGACAAAATCATACAAAGGCAGGAATATCAGAATGTGTATTTAAAAGACAGCGACAGGGTGGAAACAGTGTTTTTTATGGGAGGAGGAAGGTAATAAAAACGAAAATTCCCCAAAGTTCAAATTACACACGGAAAAAATAAAAGTGGAGGAACCTGCTATGAACGAAAAATCTAAGAAGTCGGGAGAAAAAATTTCTGATAGTGTCCTGGATTTAATTTTTAATACACCTATTGTTAGATTAAACAAAATTGCCGGTAATGATTCAGCTAAAGTTTACGCAAAACTGGAATCTTATTCTCCAGGCGGGAGCGTTAAAGACAGGATCGCGTTGAATATGATTGAAGAGGCGGAAAAAAACGGCAGGCTCAAACCCGGGGATATTATTATTGAACCAACGAGCGGCAATACAGGAATAGGCCTCGCGCTTATTTGTGCCGTAAAAGGATATAAATGTATTCTTACAATGCCTGAATCAATGAGTGTTGAGAGGATGTCGATACTGAAAACGTTCGGCGCGGAATTGGTGCTCACGCAGGCGTCTGAGGGTATGAGGGGCGCGGTGAAGAAGGCGGAAGAAATATTTAATAACACAAAAAACGCGTTCATGCCCCAGCAATTTAAAAATCCGGCAAATCCTGATGTCCATAGAAAGACAACGGCGCAGGAGATATTGCAGGCGATGAGAGGCGCGTTTGACGCGTTTGTCGCGGGCGTGGGGACCGGTGGGACTATAACCGGTGTCGGGGAAATTTTACGCCGGGAATACCCGGATATTAAAATAATCGCTGTTGAGCCTGAAAATTCAGCCGTCCTATCGGGAAGAAATCCTGGCCCGCATAAAATACAGGGAATCGGCCCGGGATTTATTCCTGAAATATTAAACAGGAAAATTATCGATGAGATTTTTACGGTTGCTGATAAAGATGCTTATAACACTGCGCAGAAATTGGCGAAAGAGGAAGGAATCTTCTGCGGAATTTCATCGGGCGCGGCATGTTTTGTTGCATTAAATATGGCTAAAAAATTGGGAAGGAATAAAAAAGTTGTGGTTGTGTTTCCTGATACAGGCGAGAGATATTTCAGTATGCAGCAGTATTTTGAAATGTAAGACTCTGTTACTTTTTTTAAATAGAGTTGCAATGGTTCAGATTTGTCGACAAAGGCTTGCGATTGTTAACGCGAACAGAAAAAATAAAAATGCAAAAGGAAATAACATGGCAGAAATAAAAAGTGACCAAAAACTTGATTTGCGCGGGGTGCTTTGCCCGATGAATTTTGTTAAGACTGTGCTAAAACTGGAGGAAATGACAGAAAATGAAGTTCTTGAAGTTTTGCTTGATGATGGAGACCCGGTTGTAAATGTGCCAAGAAGTGTCAAGGAAGAAGGTCACGAGGTTGTTGGAGTGGAAAAACTGGAAGATAAAGGATATAGATTGATTGTTAAGAAAAAATGAGCTATAAAGTTCTAAATTTGAAAGTTATTTTAACTGTTCAAACCGTTTAAACTGTTTTAATGGCTTAAACGATTAACATAGGAGTAATTATGAGTTATGTAAAAGGTCTAAAATGCCGTGAATGCGGAAGGCTTTTCCCAAAAGAGCCTCTTTATGTCTGTGAATATTGTTTCGGGCCGCTAGAACTGGATTATGATTACATACAGTTAAAAAAAATATTTAATAGGGAATTGATAACCTCCCGCGCGAAAAATCTCTGGAGATACAAAGAGCTTTTGCCTATTGACGGGAACCCTATAGTCGGCCTTGAATCAGGGTTTACGCCTTTGGTGAAGGCGTCCAATCTCGCGAAAAAACTGGGAGTAAAGGAATTATATATTAAAGATGATTCCGTATGCCATCCGACTTTATCGTTTAAAGACAGGGTGGTATCAGTCGCGATTTCGAAGGCGAAAGAGTTTGGTTTTGGCACCGTTGCCTGTGCATCCACGGGAAATTTAGCTAACTCGGTTTCCGCGCAGGCGGCCAAAGCGGGGATACAATGTTTTGTTTTTATCCCGTCCGATCTTGAGGCGGGAAAGGTAATCGCGTCCTTAATTTATGCTCCAAGGGTTATTGCGGTTGAAGGTAATTATGACGAAGTCAACCGGCTTTGCACGGAGGTCGCGGCCAAATATAAATGGGCGTTTGTAAATATTAACATAAGGCCTTATTACGCGGAGGGTTCAAAAACTTATGCCTACGAGATTGCGGAACAATTGGGCTGGAAAGCTCCCCGGCATATTATTGTGCCGGCGGCAGGGGGGTCGTTAATAACAAAGATTTACAAGGGACTGCATGAATTTAAAAAACTGGATTTGATTAATAATGTCCCTACAAAAATATACGCGGCCCAGGCAAAAGGATGCGCGCCGATTGTGAATGCGATAAAAGAAGGAAATGAGATTATAAAACCGGTAAAGCCAAATACGATAGCTAAATCCTTGGCAATCGGGAACCCCGCGGACGGTTATTATGCTTTTAAAACGGTTACAACGAGCGGCGGCTTTGCTGATGATGCAACCGATGAAGAAATAATCGAAGGGATAAAATTGCTTGCCTCAACGGAGGGTATTTTTACAGAAACCGCGGGGGGTGTTACAGTCGCTGTTGCCAGGAAATTAATTGAATCAGGCAGGATCCCAAAAGATGAATCAATTGTAATTTCAATCACAGGAAACGGTTTAAAAACACAGGAGGCGGTTTTAGGCAGGGCGGGGAATGTTCTAAAGATAAAACCGAATATCGATTCATTTGAAAAATCGCTGTCTTAATGAGGAGGAAAAAATGAGTATAAAAATAAGAATACCGACACCGCTGCAGAATCTCACAAAAAACCAGACAGAAGTTGAATGCAGTGGGGCTGATATCGCGGATTTAGTAAATAATCTTGATAAGGAATATCCCGGAATAAAAACAAGATTATGTGATGAA
Organism: bacterium; assembly: GCA_040754625.1. Classification (NCBI taxonomy): domain Bacteria; species bacterium. The sequence goes on from JBFMCF010000042.1 coordinate 9,718, forward strand.
AACGGGAAAGTCCGGAGATTTATAAATTTTTTTGTCAACGACCAGGACATACGGTTTTTACAGGGGGATAAGACCAAGTTAAATGACGGGGATGTAGTATCGATTATCCCGGCGATCGCGGGAGGAGAAAACCCGCCTTTAGCGGTTTAAACAGCTCGAACCGTTTAAGCAGTTTAAACGGTTAATTAACAGGGGGTTCTATGGATTTAACAGAAAAACAGATTGAACGTTACAGCAGGCAGATAATTTTGTCCGAAGTCGGCGGCGCGGGGCAGAAGAAATTGCTTTCCGCGAAGGTCTTGATAATCGGCTGCGGCGGGCTTGGTTCTCCATGTGCGTATTATCTGGCAAGCGCGGGAATCGGGACAATCGGATTGGTTGATGGTGACACGGTTGAATTAAACAATCTCCAGCGCCAGATTATTCATTTTACAAAGGATGTCGGCAAGTTAAAGGCGGAATCAGCCAGGGAAAAATTACAGGCCATTAATCCCGATATTAATGTGGTTACTTATCCTGTAAGGGTTACATCTGAAAATATTTTGAATGTCATAAAAGATTATGACATTATTGTTGACGGGAGTGATAATTTCCCCACACGATACCTCGTTAACGATGCGTGTGTGATTTCTAAAAAGCCTTTTTCTCACGCGGGTATTTTGCGGTTTGAAGGCCAGGCCATTACAATAATACCAGGTAAAGGTCCCTGCTACCGCTGTCTTTTCCCCGACCCGCCACCCCCGGGAATGGTCCCGTCATGCCAGCAGGCCGGGATTTTGGGAGCGGTCGCGGGAATACTGGGCGAGATACAGGCGACGGAAGTATTAAAATTCATTTTGGGGAAAGGGGATTTGTTGACCGGGAAGCTCCTTGTGTTTAACGCGCTGAAAATGGATTTCAGAAAACTTAATATACCGGAAAATCCGGAATGCCCTATTTGCGGGAAAAACCCCACAATAACAAAATTGATTGATTACGAGCTTTTCTGCAGTGGACGTTAAATTTATTATAATAAAATATTTAAAAAATATATTTACATTGATAGATGCTTTTATTATAATAAAATCCTATTATGAAATACAAAGCGGTTTATCTTTTTTTAATATTTATTTTAATTTTTAAATTAAAGGTTTTTGCTGAAGATAAAACGGGTAATTTATCAAAACTTATCTCTCCGCCGCCTGCGCGCACGGCAATGATTTTAATCCCGGCAGGGGAATTTATAATGGGATATAACGATGGGAATTCCGATGAAAATCCGGAGCATAAAGTTTACCTGGACGCGTTTTATATGGATAAATACGAGGTTAGTAATAAAGATTACCAGAAATTTATAAGAGAAACTGATTATCCCGCTCCTGAATTCTGGTATAGCAAGGAATACAAAAATTTTAATAAACCCGACCATCCGGTAGTAGGTGTGAGCTTTGAAGACGCGTTTAATTACGCCTTATGGGCGAAAAAAAGGCTGCCAACAGAGGCCGAGTGGGAAAAAGCCTGCAGGGGAGACAGCAGTTTTTTATATCCATGGGGAGATAAAAAACCTGACAAAAGCCTGGGAAATTTTTGCAGTGAGGCTACCGTGGATTCAAAGTCCTTTCCGGAAGGTGTAAGCCCATACGGCATTTATAACATGCTTGGAAATGTATGGGAATGGTGCAGTGACTGGTATGATGAAAATTATTATAAATCAGCCCCCTATCAGAATCCATCCAGCCCGAAGATTACAGGCCGCCGTGTTTTGCGCGGAGGTTCATTCCTTTGCTCATTAGATATTTTGAGGGCCACCCTCCGTGGATATGCCGACCCAAAAGACAAAGCCGTTTATTATGGTTTCCGCTGCGCGAAAGATGTGAAATAAAGATATCAAAAACTGCTTGAAATTATATCAAAATTATTTTATTATTAAATAGGGAGGTGTGCAATGTCCAGAACAGTCATTGATGTTCAAGATGATCTTTTAATAAAAGCACAAAAAGCCACAGGCTTTAAAAAAAAAGTTGATATAGTGAATTATGCACTGAAAAGACTTGTGGAACAAAAAGAAATTGAAAAAATTTTTAATCTTAAAGGCAAAGTAAAATGGGAAGGAAGTATTGAAGAAATGAGAAAGGGCAGGGATGGTTCTAATTGATACGTCAATTTGGGTGGATTTTTTTCAATATCCTGAATCATCTTATACGGAAAGACTGGAAAACCTGATAAAAGATAACAACAAAGCAGTAATATGCGGCATTATAATTCAGGAAGTGCTCCAGGGAATAAAAGATGAAAAGAGTTATCTTGCTACAAAAGAAAGATTATCCAAATTCCCATTTATCGTGACAAATAGAGAAAGTTATTTTTTTGCCTCTTCTCTTTACCGGTCATTAAGGAATAAAGGTATAACTGTTCCCCCCGTTGATGTTACTATTGCTTCTATTGCAATACTTAACAAAATTCCATTTTTTACAAAAGACAGCCATTTTAGCATAATAGCAAAATATGCAGATTTAGAATTATATTAAATTTATTTTAATGCCAGATAGTTTTAAAGACTTTGTAGATAAGTTAAATCAACTGCAAAAAGCATCCCATGAGAAAAAAGAACTGAAAATTGCCGGCTTTTATGGAAGTTCAGCCGCGTATTTTTTTTCTCACACTGGCCGCAGCCTGCCTCCTGATTTTAAAAGGCCGATAGTTTTTTTATTCCCCCAGCCTGAAGATGCGGAAAATTTTTATGAAGACCTTCTTACGTTTTATGAAAAAGAAAAAACATTTTTCTTTCCCGACTGGGAAATCCTGCCTTTTGAAGATTTACCGGTGCACGCGGATATTGTGAGCGGCCGTATTTCCGCGCTTTCAAAAATATTGGACAATAAAACCTTTTTTTTAGTTACAAGCGTGCCCGCGATTTTTTCCAGGACACTCTCATTTGACGGTTTGGCCGGGAAAATCAATCATATCAAAGAAAATTCTAAAATAAAATTTGATGAATTTCTGAAATTTTTAACCGCGGCGGGTTACGAAAGAGAAAATCTTGTTGAAAAAAGGGGCCAGTGGAGCGTCAGGGGAGGAATTGTGGATTTTTTTCCTCCCGGGAAAGAACTTCCCGTTCGTATTGAGTTTTCAGGAGATCTGGCTGAAAGTATAAGGGAATTTGACGCTGTTACACAGAAGACAATAAGGCGTATTTCAGAAATTATTGTTTTACCGGTCAGCGAATTTACCGAATGGCAGGAACCTTCGGACATATTTTCTTATCTGCCTGATGATACTCTTTTTTACATAGCGGACAATAAAAAAATCAAAGAAAAACTTGCGGAGTTTGATGAATTAGTTAAAGAAGGCAAAAAAAATATTTTCAGCGGAGAAAGGATAAAGTATCTTTCTATAGAAGAATTGGAACAAAAATTAGAAAAATTTCCAAAAATCCTATTCCAGCCTATGGCAGAAAAAAGTGATGATATTTTCTGTTTTGATTTTATTCCGTTAGAGCCATTTTTGGGGAAGGTGGATGATTTAGAAAACAAACTGCTTGGGTGGCAGAATAATCAATATAGAGTGGAGATATTTTGCGAGAACAAAGGCCAGAAAGAAAGATTGGAGGAATTGCTCGGCAGTAATCTTATATGTTCCGGTTTTATAAATATTAGAATCGGAAGAATAACACGCGGGTTTAAATCGGAATCTCAAAGGCTTGTGGTTTTTAATGAGGATGAAATATGGGGCAGGTATCGCCGGAAGGCGAGATACCCGGAAAAAAAGTCAATGCCTTTTTCCACAGTTTTTTCGGACCTGGAAGCCGGTGATTTTATTGTTCATAATAATCACGGTATAGGAATTTACGGGGGATTAAACCGCTTGAATATCGACGGGCGCGAATCGGATTACGCGGCTATTACTTATGACGGCGGAGATAAACTTTATTTGCCGGTTGACCAGATCGGACTTATTAAGAAATATATCGGGGCAGGGGAAAGTACACCCAGATTGTCAAAATTAGGCGGGCAGAATTGGGAAAAGACAAAAAGGAGAGTGAAAGAAAAAATAGCCGCTCTGGCGATTGAACTCCTGGAAATTTACACTATAAGGCAGGGTATGGAAGGTTTTGCCTTCTCGGCTGATTCAGAATGGCAGGGAGAATTTGAGGCCTCGTTTATTTATGAAGAAACGGCGGACCAGTTAACGGCAATTGAAGAAATTAAACGCGATATGGAAGACAAAAAACCGATGGATCGTCTTCTTTGCGGAGACGTGGGCTATGGAAAGACAGAAGTGGCGATGCGCGCCGCTTTTAAAGCGGTAATGGATGAAAAACAGGTCGCGGTCTTAGTGCCGACTACTCTCCTCGCGGAACAGCATTTTAATACATTCAGGGAGCGGATGGCGGATTACCCGGTCCGAATCGAGATGTTGAGCAGGTTCCGCTCGGTGTCTGAACAGAAGGAAATTATTGAGATGCTGAAAAAAGGCGATGTGAATGTAATTATAGGGACACATCGTTTGATTCAAAAAGACATCGGATTTAAAGATTTAGGCCTTATTATTATTGATGAAGAACACAGGTTTGGAGTCCGGCATAAGGAACAGCTTAAAAAAATAAGAAAAAATGTGGATGTTCTCGCCATGACCGCGACCCCTATCCCAAGGACACTGCATCTTTCTCTTTCATCCGCGCGGGACATTAGTTTAATCAATACTCCTCCCGAGGGCAGGTTCCCGGTAAAAACTTATGTGGAACCATACAATGAAAAAATCATGGCCATGGCGGTCCGAAGGGAATTAAACCGCCAGGGACAGGTGTTTTTTGTCCACAATTGCATAGAAGAACTTTTGAAAATTTCGGAAAAAATAAAAGAGCTGTGCCCCTCTGTTAAAATAGGGACCGCCCATGGGAAAATGCGGGAAAGCGAGCTCGAAAAGGTAATGGAAAAATATTTAAACTCTGAATACGACCTTTTGCTGTCCACAACTATAATCGAATCAGGGCTGGATATTTCTAATGCCAATACAATTATTATAAACAACGCACAGGATTTCGGGCTGGCCCAGCTTTACCAGTTAAGGGGTCGTGTCGGGAGGTCGCACCACCAGGCATATTGTTATCTTTTTTTTGAGGCGGGCAAAAAGATTTCCGGGGAAGCGGAAAAAAGGCTTCAGGCGATTTTTGATTTTACCGAATTAGGTTCGGGTTTTAAAATCGCGATGAGGGACCTTGATATCCGGGGCGCTGGGAATCTTCTCGGTGCGGAGCAACACGGACATATTTCAGAGGTAGGATTTGAATTATACTGCGATATTTTAAAAGAGAGCGTTGAAGAATTGAAGGGAAATAAGATCGAGGAAGAAGAAATCACAGAGGTAAATTTAAAAATACCGGCGTATTTTTCTGAAGATTACATTCCTGACGAACATCAGAAGCTTATTTTGTATCAAAGATTGGCCCTCTGCCGGAATGAAGAAGAATGCGGCTCGGTTAAAAACGAACTGGAAGACCGTTTTGGGCCTATTCCGCAGGAGGGGGGGAACCTCCTTTCGATAATCCGGCTGAAAATATTAATGCGCAGGATTGGAATAGGTTATGCCGGAGAAAAAACAGACGGATTAATTTTAAAATTTGGGCTGCGTTTTCAGCATAATCTTAAGAAAATTTCAGATATTTTTGCAAATTCAAAGTGGAAAAAAGATATTGAAATTTTGTCTTCGGGGCCCCTTATTTTGAAATTAAAAACAGACATCCCGGTTGGCAGGGAAAGGTTAAACCTCATGGAAGGTTTTTTTAGTTTATTAGAAAAATATTTATAGTATAATATAAAGAATTATGGATAACGGCCAAAAAAATATTAAAATAAAAAAAATCATTATTTTGTGGTTAATATTATTTTTAATTGTATTTCTGGCCTTTAAATTTCATTTAGATAAAAAAATAACGGCTTCCCTGGTTATCCTGTACGGGTTGATTACACCTGTATTTTATGGTATTATTTCATTCTTTGGTGTATGGCTGGCCGCTGTGCCATGGATTGGACCTGTGATAATTAAAGCAATAAGTATCCCTGTATTTTGGCTGTTGCACGGTGTTGCGTATCTTGGGTCATTGATTTTTGTCGCGAAGGGTGAATCAGGAAAAGCTATTGATGCGAGGGTCCTTACCTTGATTTTTGTTACTGGTTTTCTTTTAGGATATATTATTGGTAAAATATTTTAATCCGCCTCCGGCGGACAAGAATAAACGGAGGAAATATGAAAAGATTTTCTGTTTTGGCGGCAATTTGTTTGATGGTTATTGCTACTACAAATGGGATTTGCGGGGCCGAAGATGTGAAAGACAGCCTTGCCGGCGATGTTAAAATAGGGTTTGAAACTTCTGATAGTAAGGCTGTAACAGAAGAAAATTATATGGAAGAAGAAATGAGCCAGGAAGAATGGGAAGAGAAGGAACAGCTTGCCGCCAATAAATTTTTGTTTGAAACAAAATGCAATAAATGCCATTCATTTCAGGTCCCTCTTTCAAAAAAGAAGACTTTTAAAGATTGGAAAAAAACAGTTGAGAAAATGCATAGAAAAGATTTAGCGTGGATTTTGCCAATCGAGGTTACAACCATCATCGATTATTTATATAAGATAAACGGAATAAAAGAAAATGAAATAGGACAGGACACAACCATTCAGCAGAAAATACTGAAATAAATTTATGGCAACCATGAAAAGAAACCTGAAAATAGGGGAAGGGTATCTTTGTTTAATGCTGCACGCCCATTTGCCGTATGTCAGGCACCCGGAAGAAGAATATTTTCTGGAAGAAAACTGGCTTTATGAGGCAATAACAGAAACATACATTCCGTTAATAAATATTTTTGATAAACTTGTGAGGGACGGCATAGATTTTAGAATTACAATGTCCCTGACCCCGCCGCTTGTTTCAATGCTTAAGGACCCTCTTTTGCGCGACCGCTATATTCGCCATCTTGGAAGATTGATTGAGTTGTCGAATAAAGAAATATCACGAACAGGATTTGATCCTGAATATCATGGTTTGGCGTTAATGTATAACCGCCGGTTCAATGAGGCGATGGATACATTTGTCAATGTTTATAAAAAGGACATTGTCTCCGCCTTTAAAAAATTCCAGGACATTGGGGTCCTTGAAATTGCGGCTTCATGCGCGACACATGGTTTTTTGCCTATTCTTAATATCAATCCTTCGGATACAAAAGCGCAGATATTGATTGGTGTTGAAAATTATAAAAAGACCTTCGGGAAAAAACCGAAAGGTTTCTGGCTGCCGGAATGCGGCTATTACCCGGGTGTGGATGAAGTTCTCAAAGAGGCAGGGATAAAGTATTTCTTCCTGGATTCACACGGTATAATGAACGCCGATCCAAGGCCGCGTTATGGCGTTTACGCGCCGCTTTTTTGTCCCTCAGGCACTGCGGCATTTGGCCGCGACTTTGAATCGTCAAAACAAGTATGGAGTTCAAAGGAAGGATACCCGGGGGACCCGGATTACCGCGAATATTATAAGGATATCGGCCATGAGTTGGATTATGATTACATAAAACCGTATATACATAATATGGGTTTTAGAATTAATACCGGCTTGAAATACTGGAAAATAACGGGAAATACGGAATATAAAGAAGCCTACCAGCCTGATTCAGCGAAGGAAAAGGCCGCGCTGCACGCCGGTAATTTCATGTTTAACCGTGAGAAGCAGATAGAATATCTTTCTTCCCATATGGACAGGAAGCCTGTTATTATTGCCCCTTACGATGCCGAGCTTTTTGGCCACTGGTGGTTTGAGGGCCCGATGTTTATTGAGTTTTTGGTAAGAAAAATTGTTTTTGACCAGAAAACAATCAGTTTGATAACACCATCGGAATATCTTGAGGAATATCCCGTCAACCAGATGTCTCTTCCCTCGGCTTCCAGCTGGGGATATAAAGGTTACGGGGAAGTATGGCTGGATTCATCAAATGACTGGCTCTACCCGCATTTGCATGAGGCAAGCCGCAGGATGACGGAGCTCGGTAAAAATTTTTCATTACACATAAATAAGAAGGTCACGGCAAGCCGTGCCCCTACATTGATAAGACGGGCGTTAAACCAGGCAGGCAGGGAATTATTGCTCGCGCAGTCGAGCGATTGGCCGTTTATTATGAAAACAGGTACCATGGTGCCTTACGCGGAGAAAAGGTTTAAACAGCATATCAGCCGGTTCAATAAAATCTACAATGACCTATTAAATAAGAATATTGATAAAAACTGGCTGGAAGAAGTTGAGTCGAGAGATAATATATTTGGTAATATTGAGTGCGCGAAATATTATAAATAGCTAATTAACTTGCTGTCCCTAATAATAAAATCCTGTAATATATCTTGACAAAATATGGTATTATGGTAATATGATACTAAGGTATCATTTATGAATATGGAGGGTAAATTCATGTCAACAAATATCGCCACAAATATAAGGCTTCCCGAAGAAGTCCTGAAAGCCCTGAAATACAGGGCGATTGAGGAAAAAAAGAGCGTGAACCAGATTATTCGCGAGGCGGTGGAAAAATTTCTCGCGAGTGTGGTTGAAACAAAAAAGTATAAAAATGACCCGTTGGAAAATATTATCGGCATAGCGGAATCAGGGATCAGGGACGGTTCCAGAAATCATGATTACTATTTGTATAAGAAAAAAAGATGAAAATATTTATGGACACGGGAGCTTTTGTGGCGCTTACGGACGCGAGCGATGAAAATCACACGAAGGCGAAAAATTTTTATAAAGATGCCGCCGCGAAGGGCGTAAAATTTGTGACAACAAATTTTGTCCTCTGTGAAACAATGAATTACCTGAATGCGAGAATATCCCATAATGTTTCCATTATATTCAGAGATAACATTAAGAAAAGCAGCGCGGTCGAAATTATCAATATAACTCCGTTAATAGAAGACGCGGCTTTTAATATTTTTAAGCAGTATAAAGACAAGGATTTCAGCTTTACCGACTGCACAAGCTTCCATGTCATGAGATACCTCAAAATAAACAAAGTAACCGGTCAGTTACCGGTGGAAATCAGGTAGGCGCAGGCTTTAGCCTGCGAGGAATCAAGTGAATAATAAATCTTAAAGACAACAGCAAAAAAAACCGAAGCAAAAGCCATAAAAAAAGGGAAT
>JBFMCF010000043.1 GCA_040754625.1 bacterium
CGGCTTTCTGAATGTTACGGTCTCTTTTGTGTCTTCCTTGCCGGGTTTGGTTTTATGGCAGTCCGTACAATCTATCTCAGTATGGGGATTAGGCCTTCCTTTTTTCTTTGCGAATTCTTCTATTGCCCTGGAATCGTCTTCCTGGGCGGAAAATAAAGTTTGCCCCGAAAATATGGATATTGAGATTATTAAAATTATGCCCTTTTTATAATTTTTTATTAAATTAAACATTTTAATCTTCTTTCATAAAAATATTGAAGCAATTTTCATACCATGATTAAAAATATTTTTTAATTAATGAGATAACTTATTGGTAAATATAGAAATATTTTCATGAATAGATAATTTTATGGTATTAAAATAATTTAGTTTTTTGTCATAATGACTTAATTTTAAAATAATAAAAACAACTGTTTGTCATTTTGACAAATCAAATGAATAGAAGTTTTAATTATTTTGTTTTGTTTTTTCTGTTAGAATATATTTCACTATGACTAAGGGGATTTTACTTCTTTCAATTCTTCCTCCTTTCTGGCCGAAAATGCCGCCTCTGGGGATTTTATATCTGAAAGAATATCTAAACAGCAAAGGGGTTACCGCTGATATTCTGGATTTAAATAATTTTTTCTACAATTTGGCAGGGATGAATAATCATTCGCCCCTGCTTCAAAAATCATGGACGGTAAGTTGTAATACCTTTCTGGAAAAAAATGTCTTATCAATTATTAAGACAAATTTCCCCGGTGATTTTAATGATTGCGTAAATAAAATTTTAGAATATGATATGGCTGGTTTTTCCTGCTTCAAAAGCAATTATAAAACTACTATTGAGGTTATAAAAATTCTAAAGTCGAGGAAAAGCGGCATAAAAATAGTTTTAGGAGGGCCGGAAATCGCGAGACAATATTTTAAAACGGATGGAAAATTCAATGATGAGATTTTAAATCTTGCGGATTTACTTATTGCCGGCGAAGGGGAAAAACCTTTGTATGATTTTATCGCAGGGGTGAATAATCATCCGCCCCTGCCAACGCGAAATAATGTCTCAAAATTCATCCAGCTCGAAGATCTCAAGTGTTTACCGTTTCCCCGGTTTAACGGGATTGGTTTAAAATCATATCCAAAAAACAACGCTGTGCCGGTTTTATTTTCAAGGGGCTGTGCGCGAAAATGCAATTTTTGTTCGGAAAGACTGCTTTATAAAGGTTTCAGGTCAAGGCCCGTTGGAAATGTCATCAATGAAATAAAATTTCATTCACAAAACGGCATTAAATATTTTGTGTTTTTTGATTCAATGCTGAACGCGGACCTTAAAAAATTTGAGGGGCTTCTTGATGCCGTAATTTCCAATTTTGGGAATATTTTGTGGGAGGCGCAGATCGCGGTCAGAAACGACATGGATATGCGAATATTCGAAAAAATGAAAAAAAGCGGCTGCTACAATCTCTTCATAGGCCTTGAATCCGGTTCAGACAAAACTCTAAAAAATATGAATAAGGGATTTACATCAAAAGGCGCTGAAGAATTCTTCAGGAAACTCAAAGAGGCGGGACTTTTTTTTGGAATAAGCCTGATTACCGGTTACCCGGGTGAAACAGAAGAAGATTTCAAAGAAAGCCTTGATTTTGTCATTAAAAATAAAAATCTAATCCCGAAAATCGAACAGATTAATCCTTTCACCTATTATGACGGGACAAACACGGATAAAAAAGCCGATTATAAATTAAACAAGGAATCCATGCGAAGAATGGAGATTTTTGTTGAAGAAATCAAAAAACACAATTTCAAATACATAAATGCGTTCCTGGGGAACCTGGTTGAAAAAATATAAAATTTTACAAAAATGCCGGAAATCAACGAAATAAAAATCCAGAGAATTCTAAACCCTACCGCCATTGACCTTGGCGAGTATGTGATTAATCCTTTCATGGGATGCGAGTATGCCTGTTTATACTGTTATGTGCGTTCAAACCGGGTAATAAGCAAAAAAAATAAACCATGGGGCGAATACGTGGATGTCCGGGTAAACGCGCCTGAATTGCTTGAAAAGGAATTAAAATCAAAAAACCCGAAAACCGTTTTATTAGGCTCCACGACTGAATGTTTTCAGCCGGCAGAGGCTGGATACGGGATTACAAAAAGGCTTATTGAGATTTTAAATAATCACGGTGTATATTATGTGATATTGACGCGTTCACCTTATATCGTGAATTATATCGATTTATTAAAAAAAGGATTTTGTAAAAGGATTTATTTCACGGTAAACAACTTCGGGCAAAATTTTAAAAACAAGCTCGAGCCAAACAGCCCGCCGTTTAATTTAAGAATCGAGGCGGTAAATTCACTTCTTGATGAGAATATTACCGTGGTCCCCTACTTCTCGCCGGTGCTCCCCTGGATATCCGATTTCGGGGAAATTTTTCCCGTGATAAAACATTTTAAATCCATGGAATTTGAATGCCTGAATTTTAACCTGAAAAATATAGACGTAATAATAAAAAATATCGGAGAGATAGATACATCAATAATGGAACAATATAAAAAGATGATAGAATCCAAAATGTTTTACGATAAAGTATGGTTTGACATTAAAAATAAAATCGTGGGATACGCAAAAAGTTCCGGCGCGGATTTTAACGTCCATGTCCACAATTTTGGCGGGTATTTTGAAAACAAATATAAGAATATTTGATAAAAAACTTTTGATCTTTTAACTTCTTTTTATTTTTTCCTGTTTCACTCGCGGTGCTCTGTTGTATTAAAAGTATATGACTCAACAATCCCTTTATCATCAAATAAAATCACAAGATCTTTGGTGCTTGTTTCGCCGAACAGCCTGTACCGGTATTTTCCATAGGTCCATGTTTTTTTGCCATTTTCAATCCCGACGCGCCAGGGAGAACCGAACGTGGAACGGACTTCAGCCTGCGTGGTTTTGCCTATTTGTATTTTCTTTACTTCAGAAACCGCGAAATCGCGCCCGACAGCCGCGCATCCAACCGAAAAAAACACCAAAAACAAGGGCATAACCAAAAATAACCGGACAATCCGGACATAAGCTGACTTAAATATCTTTTTTCCCATTTAACAGCCTCCATTTAAAAAACTAAAGGTTAATACTATGTCAATAAACACTAATGCTTATTTTTGTCTCTGACCTTGCGCCGTCATTATCTATAACCCTTACCTTTGCATTATAACTGCCGGGATTGCGGTATATATTAATTACTTCATGGATATTCAAATTACAGTATGTCGTCCTGTCATAAGTGCCGTCCCCTTCAAAATCCCACTCATAATTTAATATACTGCCATCGACATCCTCGCCTTTGATGATAAATTTAACTTCCAAAGGATGTTTTCCTGAAACAGGATTTGCAGTCAGTTCCAAATAAGGCGGCTGATTTGTCGATCCGCTTCTTGCGGGGACACGTACGTTTCCCAGGTTTTCATACGAACCATTGTTCAGGACACTAATAAATGTAACGGCATCTCCTCTTTCACCGCTGTTATCGATTGTCCTTATTTTTGGACTAAAACCGCCGGGGATAGTATAGGTATGGCTGATTTTATAAGTATCTGAATTACAATAAATTGTAGTGTCATAAGTGTTGTCTCCTTCGAAATCGAATTCGTAATTTAATATACTGCCGTCAATATCACTCCCTGTGATTGTAAATTCCACTTTCAGAGGGGCGTTTCCGCTAAAAGGTTTTGCAGATAATGTTATATCCGGAGGCTGGGCCGGCGGGCTGGATTTCTTATCTATAATTTTATATCCTTTTTTTAATATATTAAATCCGCCAGACGGGTTTAAAACTTTTATAAAATATTCACCCGCTTTTAAATTATCCGGTGTTTTAACTTTAAGTTTATCGGAACTCAGAAAGGTTACTTTTTTAAAACTAATTTCAACAGGGGCCTTAATTATATTGTCGGAATCGGTGTCATCATCAATTTCAGAAGGGTTTTCTAACCCGAGAAATACTTTACAATTCACCTCAAAATATTTGCCGGTTATGCTGAAAGAATTACTTGAATCGGCATAACCATAATTTGGAGAAACTGATTTTATAATTGGCGGATTAGCATAAATTCTGTTAATTGGGAAAAATATAAAAAACAGTGAAATTGTTAAAATTATTTTTCTTTTATTTATCTTGATTCTCATTTTATGGGTGTTTTTCATAATAGTTCTCCCCAATGGGGGTTTGCTTTTTACCCCTTTCAACCTTTTATCTGCTTTTTTGCCGACTTGATAAAGCGTCCGAATGCTCTGTCCTTTTTCCGTTTATCCGCGTATGACATCTCGTGGTAATCAGCTTCCTTCTTAAGCTTCATATAGCTGGAATAGCGTTCTTTACTCAGTTCACCATTTGTAACAGCAATAAGGACCGCGCAGTTTGGTTCCTGTGTGTGGCTACAATTCGCGTAGCGGCATTTCCCGGAAAGTTCAATGATATCTTCAAAGCCCTGTTTAACCCCATCGCTGACACCAAGAAGGCCTAATTCCCGCATCCCGGGCGTATCAATCAGCATCGAGCCTTGATTAAGGAATATAAGCTGGCGGCGCGCCGTTGTGTGTGTGCCTTCTCCTGTTCCACTGACGACATTTGTGTTAAAAGTGTCCTGCCCGATTAAGCGGTTGATGAGGGTTGTCTTGCCAACTCCCGAGGACCCAAGCAGGCAATATGTTTTCCCCGGGATTAGAACTTGCTGGAATTCGTCAAATCCGTATCCGGTTATGTTGCTGAGGGCAAAGACTTTGGATATGACGCCAGTCTGTTTGACAGCCGCAAGTTTTTGTTCCAGTTCACTGTCAGAGATTAAGTCCGTCTTGGTAAGAATAACAATCGGCACAACGCGGCCGTCAGCTGCCATTACCAAATATCGATCCAATCTTTTCATATTGAAGTCAAAATGACACGATTGAACAATGAAAGCGATATCGATGTTGGCCGCGATCATCTGGAAATCCACGTTTTCACCGGCGCACTTTCGGCGTAAAAACGTTTTTCTTGGAAGAACTCCATGAATAATTGCTTCCGTATTATCATTGTGATACTGCACCGTAACCCAATCACCCACACATGGCAGGTCAACCGGGGATTCAACTCGAAAATAAAATTTACCCGCGAGTTCAGCCGCAATCTCTCCGGATTCATTTTTGATAAGATATGAACCACGATCAACCGTTGATACACGCGCAATACTATGACCTTCCTGACGGAAGGCATCAAAATGCGCTTCAAACCATTGATCAAAACCTAAATTTTTCAATTTCATCATGTTTTCTCACCGAACGCCGAGCTTAGCGAAGTTCTAACAGCGGGACGGAATATATTTCTTTATGCTATTATTTAAAAACCGGCCTTAAAAAATTGCGTTCGTAGCTTATTATACACTTAGTTTCCTTCGCATATTTAAATGCGGATTGACATTCTGGGTCTTCATTTATTTTATGCCTGTATTTTTCATATTCAGCTAAACTTGGAAAACTAAACAAAGCTATTGCGACATTATTAGCACCTTCGTGAGGTAAAAAATATCCATGATGCGTGCCACCGAATTTATTTACCAAAGGTATCCACATTTTTGCGTAATTTTCAAATTCATCCGCCTTATAAGGGTTTATTATATAACGAAGGTAACAGGTAACCATTTTTATCCTCCATAAGGAAATTTATAGACTAAATATTTTCTATGATAGATATAACAAAAGTTAAAATAATAAATAGAATGCCCGAGACCAGGTATTATATTTGAAAGAAGGACACTAAGCCATGGATCCTTGCTTTTTTTCCTTGAATCTTCAAAAGCCTCACTATTCATATCTACAGAAATTATAACACTAATGATATAATCTTTAAATAAAAAACGAAGAAGAGATATTGGCTATATAGAAGGCGCAAGCCGTGAACAGGTTATACGTTTCCCCTAGTTTCTTTTCAAGCATGTAAATCATAGAAATCCAGAACTTCTTTTGCCCTCTTTGTGATAAAGTAATTGGGTTGATTAATCTCACCAACACTTGTTACCAGATTATTAACCTTTTTTTCTAATTTCCAGTTTCCATCCGGCATGCATTTTGATTTTAGTAAATCAATTGCCGGTTTGATTTCTTCCGACTTGGTGCCTTCTCTTTTTAACAGCCAGAGGATTTCCAAATAATCGCTTTTATACATATTGGGAAACGTCAACTTATCAATATTTTTAACCATTATCTTGTTTTTATGATGGGAACTAAAACAAACGTTATGCAGCAATATAAAATCGACGCATTTCTCTAATAATGTGTTTATTGGACTATTTCTTGCTTTTTTTGGAATAAACGAAAGGCCTTTAAATAGTTTTATAATTCCCCAATAACAAGTGTGTTTGCCGTAACAGCTTGTATTTGCGCAATACGCATTTTTCTTAATGACATAATTCCCGTCATCAAACCTTTGGTATTGATGAAAAAAGTCAATAGCCTTTAAACTTTTCTTGCTGATCGAATCTGTGAAATAACATTCAAGATAAATTATATTGCCATTCAGGCAGGGGATTGGGAACTGGTCATTTTTTAATGAATAAATCCCTGTTTTTGGATCATAAAAATGTTTTTGAATGGTTTTTAATGCTTTCTTAACCCTGATATCGTTCTTTCTATAGCATAGGTCCGCAAGCAGTATCAATGTCCACAATGTTGATTTGAAATTTGGAACATAATGCAGGTAAGTTGGATAATATTTACTGGATACCGGAAGCATTTTCCAGCATCCATTCTTGTCTTGTGAATCAAATATGTGTTTAATAATTTCCGAATATTTATTCATGTTTTTATTTCACATAACGACCTGAGCGAAGTTCTAATAGCAGGGCGGAATAGTTTTTGTTGCGGCCCGGGTTATGCGAAGTTTCCCGCCAGAGGCGGGCAAAGCGCTCACGTCCGCCTCAGGCGGATTCTTATTCATCAGCCCGCGCTTTCGCTATCCCCTTCCTCCAGACCCAGCCTCACGGCCTGAGCCCTTGGGGTTTCACTTATCCTTCGTCCTTATCTGCCTGGATAGGAGACTTGCACTCCCGAGTACTGAAACATGCACAGCGCACACGAGTAAATCAGCGGTGCCGCCCCACGGCATCCGCTGCATGATGTTGTTGTAGAGTAGAACACTGGCGCAAAACTTTCGTTCCGTTTCCAGCATCCCCTCATCAAACCGTGCTTGAAGTTTTCCCTCACACGGCTT
The DNA here is from genome assembly GCA_040754625.1 of bacterium. Classification (NCBI taxonomy): domain Bacteria; species bacterium. Next base: position 7,230 of record JBFMCF010000043.1, read on the forward strand.
TCCGATAACTTTCTTCAAGAGGCTTTCGCCCAGCA
>JBFMCF010000044.1 GCA_040754625.1 bacterium
ATACTTTTTTGGGAACTTTGTTCCTAATAGCTTTCATGCCGGTCTCCTTTATAACACACTATAAAAGATTCGGCTGAAAGCTATTTTTTTATATACTTTTTTTTAAATTTGCCAAACTCAAGTATTAATAATTAGACTTTTCTGCTTACAAAATTCTATTTTGTAAACCTTTTACGTAATCCGGCAAAACCAAATAAACCGGTAGCCAAACTACCCAGTAAAAACATTGTACTTGGTTCAGGAACTTTGCCATTTATATCATCGTTACCACATGACATAGTCCAGTGGGCTGAAAGTTTATCAACTAAAAAAGAAGACGCATTAAAACTGACTATCCTGTAATAACTTAGAGGACCACCATAATAATAATATGCATCTTCTGTGCGGGGATTATCACCGGAACCACCATAATTGGAAACTAATGATGTAATTAATGCTCCCGACTCCATTGCAAACGGTTTAGTAATTGCATATGGGCCATTAACATCATTATTCCATAAACTAACGCTGTATACTCCTGCTGAATCCAAACCGGGCGTGCCTGTATTACCGCCAACTGTTTCACCATTCACATAGTCTCTGGTAAAAAGCCCAAAATCAACTGCATATTCATATGTTGAAGGAGTTCCATCAAATGACAGCGCTAAATCACCTGCATAATAGTCATGCCCTCCCCAATATATATGCCCGTCAGCCACATCAAAACCAGTTTGTAACCCTAATGAAAGAATACCTGCTTCAAGTTTATAAAATAAATACTCAGCATCAAAGGGTTGTCCCCCGCCGCCGGGACCAATCCACCCGTCTTTTCTAATCTTGTCTTCACTGGATAATAGTGTCCATGTGCTGTCGAATACCGATAAAGGGACCGCACTGCTTTTTGTATAAATACCAAGCAATACAATAACAGCTAAAAATGTATTCTTTACTATCTTCATAGAAAATAAATTTCTCATTTTTTACACCTCCTTTCTACGTTAAAATCAAAATATGCAAAAAATAAAAAAGCCAGTTACATATCAAAATAACTGGCTTTTGTCCTTTAATTTAATTTTCTCTAAATACTTAAGCTTGACCTATGCCCTTTATTAATTACGTATTCTGTAGTTTTACTAAAATTCTATACTAAAAAAGTACTCCTGTCAAGTCTTTTTTTTGTATTTCGCAGCCTGGAAAAATTCAGTATTTATCTATACAAAAAGTTATTATTTATTAATTCATAATTGCGATTAAACCTGACAGGAATTTCTACCTCAGACTTACAGTTTTGGCATTTAGCTATTGTTTTACCCTGGTCAAAAATTATTATCCTGGTTCTTAGCTTTTGCTTTCTGCCTTCATTGGAAATAATTGTTTTATTACAAATTGGACATTTCATAAGACCACCCCTCCATTTGTATTCAACTACAGAAGGTATATTATCATACAATATAATCTGAAGTCAAGCAAAATCTTAATTTTTCTAAATTTGTATTGCTTTAAGCCATGCCCTATTTTCAACATACCAATTAACTGTTCTTTTTATTCCTTCCTCCAATTTAACGCCGGGCTTCCAGTTTAAAAGCTTTTTTGCCTTGCTTATATCAGCCCATGTGGCTTTTATATCTGCTTTATGAAAAGGTAATTTTTTTATTTTCGCTTTTTTGTTTAAATATTTCTCTATAAGTTTAATAACATAACTTAATTTATACGGATCATTCCCGCCAAGGTTTACTATTCCAAAATCCGTCATTTTTAATGCATCCATAGTGCCTCCAGCAATATCATCAATATAAGTAAAATCCCTGCTCTGGGTCCCATTCCCAAAAAGCTCAAGAGGCTTTCCTTCATCGATCCATTTTATGAACCTGAAAATACTCATATCAGGGCGCCCCGCAGGCCCATAGACAGTAAAATATCTTAAAATCGTTATATCCACCCCGTAAAGATAATGATATGCATAGCATAAAGCCTCTGCCGCTTTTTTGCTTGCGGCATAAGGAGAAATCGGCGTGTTTACCGCAAGTGTTTCCTTAAAGGGCATTTTTTGCCCCGCATATAATGACGAAGTTGAGGCTAAAATAAACTTTTTAATTGCATAATCTTTGCAAAGTTCAAGAAGATTTAATGTCCCCATAGCATTTGTCGACATATATACAAAAGGATTTTCCATGCTGTACCTGACCCCTGCCCGCGCGGCCAAATTTATTACTGCATCCGGCTTATGGTTTCTAATAATACCCTTTACCGCAGAAAGGTTTTCAATATCCATTTTATGAAATCTGAAATTCTTAAAATTTTTCAATTGATTAAGACGATGTGTTTTTAACCGGACATCATAATAATCATTCATGTTATCAATCCCGATAACTTCGATATTTTTTTTCAATAATTTTTCAGCGGTTTTCGCGCCGATAAAACCTGCTGCCCCAGTTAATATTATTGTCTTCATAACTGTTACAATCTCCAATAAAGTAAACCTGAATTATTAAAACCATCCGGCCCAAACATTCCTTTGACATCAATTACCACACCTTTGCCGTTTTTATTTGAAAGATGAGTTTTTAGTTTTTGTATGCTCAAAATCTTTTCAAAATGGGCATGGTTAACCGCAATTATGATTGCATCGCATTTTATTTTAGCATCATATTCCTCAAGTTTTATCCCATATTCATGCCTGACCTCCTCTTTATCTGCCAAAGGGTCACATACAAGGACATCAATCCCGTATTGCTTTAGTTCATTTATTATATCTATCACCCTGCTGTTGCGAATATCTTTAATGTTCTCTTTAAACGTTATCCCCATAATCATTACCTTAGAAGCTTTTACTGTCTTTCCCGACCTGATTAAAAGTTTAACCGTCTGTTCAGCAATATATTTACCCATGTTATCGTTTATCCGGCGGCCGGCAAGTATAACCTGGGGATTATATCCGACCTCTTCGGCTTTGAATGTAAGATAATAAGGGTCTACACCAATACAATGCCCCCCCACTAAACCCGGGCTCATTTTAATAAAATTCCATTTAGTCCCAGCGGCCCACAAAACAGACCTGGTATCAATACCCATCTTATTGAATATTATCGCAAGTTCATTCATAAGGGCAATATTTAAGTCTCTTTGGGTATTTTCAATAACTTTTGCCGCTTCCGCGCACTTGATTGATTCCGCCCTGTGGACGCCTGCCCTGGCAACTAATCCATAGGTCACCGCTACTTTATCAAGAGTTTCGCCGTCACAGCCTGAAACCACTTTAATTACCTTCGAAATAGTATGTTCAGTGTCCCCGGGATTAATCCGCTCAGGAGAATATCCGACTTTAAAATCCTTTTTGTATTTTAACCCGGAGAATTTTTCCAGAATAGGGACGCACACATCTTCGGTAACTCCCGGGTAAACAGTCGATTCAAACACGACAATACTCCCTTCTTTCATATTTCTAGCGACAAGCTCTGTCGCGCTTTCCAAACAACAAAGGTCCGGCGCATTGTGTTTTGTTATGGGGGTAGGCACGGCAACTATTATAAAATTTGATTCTTTCAACCGGGTAAAATCAAAAGAAAATTCCAAAAGAGCAGATGCTTTCAGCGATTCTTTTGTTATTTCATTATTGTAATCATAATATTTATTGAGTTCCGCGATTCTTTTTTTATTGATATCAAAACCCATTGTTTTGACAACTTTTCCAAACTCTACAGCGAGAGGCAACCCAACGTATCCAAGGCCGACAACAGCAATTTTTTGTTTTTTACTAATTTCCGCACTAAATTCCATCATTTATTACTCCTATTTCAAATTTTCGGCAGGTACCCTGGGATGACAGGAATTACTTCTTTTGCAAATTCCTTCTCATATCCAACTATATATTCTATCGTTCCTTTTTCAGTATCGGATGTCACACTGATTATTACCGCATCCAACCGTCCGATAATTAATGCCTTTTTCAAAATTTGTATACGGTGTTTAAATTTATCAGTAAAAACTTCATTGCCTATCTGAAACCAGTAAAGAACCACCTTTTGTAAAGGCCCCTTTTGGGCAAACATTCTATTTAATTTTAGCTTGCCTGATATTTCAATTTCTTCCAATTTTTCTTCAATAATCGTCCACCCCTGGGAAAGGTAACATCTTGCGGGGTTATGAGAATAAGCCCCTTTCTCATAATTAAAATAACCTATATATAACCAAACAGAATTGCCTTCTTTATTAGTATATTTCCTGTTAAAAGACTTAAATCCGATAACCCTCCCTTCTCTCACTTCAGAAGGCAGCAATTCCTCGGTAACAGGTAATTCCTCTGTAACTTCCCAGTCTCCTACCCTGCGCGGAAATTCTGAAATATTGAGGTCCGGCGGCCATGTTTCTTTTTTAAATGACATCGGATATATAATAATACTCAGGAATAAAAAAATTCCCGTTAATATCCAGCAGTTTTTTCTCGAAATATCCAATTTATTATCTCCCCTGTTATAACCAGCATAGCACCCGCTATTATAAAAACAATGATTCCCGAAAAATCATGGGTTAATTTAAAAGCTATTTTTTCTCCAAAATAATAAGATACAAGAGCAGTCAAAATAATCCTTGAAATATTGGCCAGCATGGCAATAAAAACCGATAAAAAAGAAATTAATATTCTCCTTGATAAATTCTTTTGGGTTATATACGCGTAAAAAATCCCTACAGTAGTAACTAAAACAATAGATTTTAAACCACTGCATGAAGTGGCCACTTCAAGAGTAAAATTTTTCAGATAAATAAGGTTCCCGTTTCGTATAACAGGTATACCTATAAGTTTTATGAATCCTGTTGATACCATAGACGCAAAAAGTTTTAATGGCAAAGTAAGCCCGTCAATATAAGGGATTGGAATCATCAATAGAAGAAAGCATAACGGAAATAATAATTCACGGGTTATTTCTTTCCCGTACGCATAAAGAAGAAGCCCAAAAAAAATTGAAAAAAAAGAAAAAATAGTAATCCGGAGAAATTCTATTCTCACGCCAAAAAAATAAAAAATAACACCCAATACTATTAAATAAATTCCCGGGGTATAAGATTTTTTATTCAATACTTTTAATGTATCTCTTTTTTTCCATATCAAATAAACCGCGGCCAGCGGAACAATAATCCCATGGTTATAATTCGCATCGCCTTCCCACCACATGTAAAATTTATAAAATACAGGCAGGTAGAGAATAAAAACCGAGGAAAAAAGCAATATTACATAATACCTGTTGTTTGCAGAAATTTTCTCATCGATATTCAATTTTTACCCTTTCAAATTTTTAAACTTAAGTCTTCAGTCTAACGTCTAATGTCTCATATTTTTAATATGCTTCCTTATGAAAAAGCAATGTAGCTACTGTCTTAAACAAAATCTTTATATCAAGAAGAAGTGACTGCTGTTCCATATATTCCAAATCATATTTTGTTTTTTCATCAATGGTAGTATTGCCTCGGATACCATTTGCCTGGGCCAGGCCTGTTATCCCGGGCTTCAGATATAATCGTCTCCTGTTCCACTCGCTGTATTCATCAACAAAAATAGTGGCTTCAGGCCTTGGCCCCACTAAACTCATATTACCAATTAATACATTTAATAACTGCGGCAGTTCGTCAATGCTTGTTTTACGGATAAAAGCCCCTATTTTCGTCACTCTGTCATCGTTTTTTTGAACCTTGTATAACGGCCCGGCAGCAGCTTCCCGGACCATACTGCGGAATTTATATATCTTAAACGGCCTGCCATTCTGCCCGATTCTTTTTTGAGTAAATAAAACAGGCCCCGGTGATTCAAATTTAATTAAAATACTAATAATCAAAAATAAAGGCGATAAAATAATCAAGCCGAAAACAGAACCAATAATATCTATTACACGTTTTGCGATTGATTCCCATCCAAGCATAGGGACGTCCCTGAAACCTAAAATAGGAACACCGCTTATTTCATCATAACTCATACATCTCGGGGCTAATTCATAAATATTTGGGACCAGACTGCAGTCAATATTTTCCTTCCATAAAGTTTCAAATATTTCTTTTAATCTTTCTTTCCGAAGCGCTGAACCTGTTAAGATTACAAGTGAAACTTTTTCTTTTACCGCTGCCTGGCAGACATCAGAAATTTTACCTATTATTCCTTTTTCTGAAAGATCATTAATCTTTTTTTCTATCTCTTCAGTCACAGGCATATCTTCTTCTAAAACAAAACCAACCACCTTAAAAAGCATTTCTTTATGAAATTTATACTGCCATGCTAATTTTCTCGCGGCTTCTCCCCAGCCCGCGATAAGCACCTTTTTTACTATTGGCCCTCCTTTCCTGGCCAATATCCTCAAAATATACCTGGCAACGACTCTTGAACAGCTTAAAAAAATAATACCAAAAAACCATAAATAAATCAACATTAGTCTTTGGAAAAGAAGCTGATGAGTTGCATAAAAAAAAGCGAGGATAAAAAGAACTTCCAAAGTGACGGCAATAGAAATGGAAAAAAATATCTCATCAATACCCCATCTTCTCCTTGGTTCATACTGTCTCATTACCGTAAGAATAGTGAGCCAGGAAAAAAGCATAACAGGATACATAGCAGTATAGTTAGCACTGCCGATCCCGGCACTAATTCCAAACAGAGAGACAGAGGCTCTCAGTTTATATGCAAGAATAAACGCCAGGCTAATTAAAAAAGTATCCATTCCTACCATAGAAAAAACAAAAAGTGCTCTGCGGTTTTCAACTTCCATTATTTTTTGCCTTCTATACTAATTAATTGAATCATCGCGGAATTCCGATCTATAAACAATATATTTTATAAAAAAATTGCACAGTTGTCAAATTAATTACTGCTCAATTTGTAACCGGTCAGTTACCGGTGGTTTTGTAGCCGCAGGCTTTAGCCTGCGTAAACATTAACTGATAATTTTATTCAAATTAAAATCAAGCGAACCAGAAAAAGAATAATCTTTCCAGTCGGTAACA
>JBFMCF010000045.1 GCA_040754625.1 bacterium
ATCTATAAGAAAGGTAGTGGATGAATTAAAAGACAAATGGGCAATTACTCTTAAAGATGAAATATCAGGCAATTCCTTAAAATTACTCCTCGATAAAAAACCGCACTAATTGGCAAACTCGGGAAAGTTTGAAAACCTTGTACAGAGCGGCGGGGAGGCGAAATTTGTCATCGCGGAGGGATTGGTCCGCGTGAACGGCGAGGTTGAAACAAGAAAAAGGAAAAAGATTTTCGCGGGTGATATCATCGACTATAAGGGCGAAAAATTAAAGATTGTCAGGCAGGGGCGTAATTAACTGCGCCCAAAACGAACCAAAAGGGCGTGATAAATCACGCCCCTACGAGATTAATTCCAGCAGGCTCACAACCTCGATGTGGCTTGTCTGCGGGAACATATCTATCGGCTGGACCTTTTTCAATTCATACCCGAAACCTTTAAGTATCACAATGTCCCTTGCCAGCGTGGAAGGATTGCAGGAAACATAAACGATCTTTTTGATCTTATGCCGGCCTGTCAATTCTAAAATATCAGGGTGGCAGCCGACGCGCGGTGGATCGAGTATTATCGTGTCAGGAATAATTTCCTTTAGTAATTTCGGCAGTTTCTTTTCCGTCTTTCCCTGTATGGACACAAAATTTTTTATCCCGTTTATTAAGGCGTTTTGGGACGCGATTTCGCTTGCCTCGTAACCTTCTTCAAAACCGTAAACCCTGGCCGCTTTTCCCGCGAGAAAAACCGAGAAAAAACCAACGCCTGAAAAACAATCAAAAAAAACTTCGTCCTTTTCCGCGCCGGAATAATTTATAACTGTTTCCGCCATTTTCTCAAGCAATGACCTGTTTGTCTGGAAAAATGAATTTATAGGCACGAAAAATTTCGTGCCCATGACATGGTAATTCAATATCTTTTTTTTATCCGTTATCGTCGAATACGCTTCTCCGCTGTCATCTAATATAATACGGAATGAGGACGACAGGGGTTCATCTTTCTTTTTTAAATTTTTATAGTATTCATTTATTTTATCCTCTCCCAGCATACAATTGTCCACCCCGACAATTGTTTTATTATTATATGTGTAAAAACCAGTGGTGTTTTGGAGAGAATGAAATTCCAGGAGCCTTCTATAATTATACGTTTCAGGGGAAGGAATAAGAGACCCCACAGGCAAATCTATTTTCGCGATGTGCTTGATTGTTTCACCCACCTGTTTTCTTTTTATATCCAGCTGGTGGTTATAATCGATATGCTGGTATTGACACCCGGCGCATTCAGAATAATACGGGCAGGGAGGGTCAATCCTGAAAGGCGATTTTCCCTCTATACTTATTAGTTTCGCTTTGAGAAAATTTTTTCTTTCTTCCATAATTTCAACCTCAACAGTTTCCCCGTCAACAACATTTCTGATAAACACAACACGGTTATTCACCCGGGCTATACCTTCTCCCCCAAATGCGATAGATTCTATTTTTACATTTATTCTTTTGCCTGTTTCCATCAAACTCCCGTCTATTTTTTATATTGACTATGTTTTTTTTATATATTATAATGCTATCTTCTCGAAATAGAAGGAAAATTTATTGATAAAAAAAGGGGGGCAAACATGGGTTGGATTAAGGAAAATCTTAAAACTGTAATTATTGTTGTAGTGGTTGCCGGTATTGTCGCTTTCTACGGGGGGATAAAAGTGGCTGATATGCCGTTTTTCTGCGGTATGTTGTGCCATGAAATGCAGCCTCACGTTGATTCTTTAAAGGCCAATTTTCACGCGAAAAAAGGCGTAATTTGCATGGACTGCCATTCACACCAGGGGTTTTTTAATCATGCCATGGAACATATCAAATCCCTCGCGCTTTTAGGCGGGCATTTCAGCAAGGCCTATTTAGAGGATGAATTTGATTTGCATAAAAATGTCCAGGGTTTTAACAAGGAAGAAATGGATTTTAAACATAAAAACAAGGAGGAACAGGAAAAAATTGCAAAGGAATGTTTAAAATGCCATCCGGCCCGCATGGTTGGTTCATATTTCATGTTCCAGCCTGAACATAAAGATACAATGATAAATGAGAATTGTCACAGGTGCCACGAAGAGGTTGTCAAAACAGGAGAAAAAGATTTAGAAAAGGCAAAAGCCTTGCTCGCGGCTGAAACAGAAAAACCTGTCGCAATCGGGAACGTGCATCCTATTCATATAGGAAAAGATATTTTATGCACCAATTGCCATAACAGGGTAGTCCACAGCGTTAACCCTTCCATTATGATGATCGGGATGGATAACTGTATGAAATGCCACAACGGGGACAAAGCGCCGAAGGTTGATTGCAAGGGTTGCCACAACGGGCCTAAAAACCTTTTCGCGGGAACAGGGGCGAAAGATGTAAAAGGTTCCGCGGATTACATGGCCGAGCAGGATTGCACGGGATGCCATAATGAGGCAGAGGCATTTAAATACAGCGATGAATTATGCACCGGGTGCCATGATGAAGAATATGCAAAGACAAGACAAGAATGGCAGGCCGCCTACGCCGATAACATGACAAAAGCCGCTGAGGGTTATAATGTTTTGAGGGAAGGGTTTGAAAAAGCGAAAGCGGAAGGCAAAGTCACGCCTGAGACAGAGGAAAAATTCAAGAAGCTTGAATATAATTATAACTTCGTGTCAATGGACAGGAGCAAGGGGGTACATAACAGCGAATATTCGAACAGCATATTCAGTGATATTGGCACAAAGGTAAATGAATTAAAAGAGACATTAAAATAAGAAGTATTTTAAAGAAAAACAAAAAGCCATCCGCCTCAGGCGGATGGCTTTTTTAATTACCCTTTGTTTAAAACCAAATCATATTTTCTATATGGCCCTCTAAATTTATCTTTTTATCCTGCCTTTTTACCTCAAAATTATAAAAAGAAATATTCGATGCATTTTTTTCATTTAATCCCACCAACACCTGTTTCCCGTCCGGCGAGAACTGTGTAAAATCACCTTCTGCCAATTCAGTAATTTTTGAACCGTTCAGCTTCATTGTAATTACCTGCCCGTCACCAACAAATAACATATCATCCCCGCCGGGGGACAGAAAAAGCTGTGTAATCTTTGTAAAAAGATGTGAAATACCTGTAACATTCTGGTCATATTCCACATAGTTAATTTTCCCGAATTTAGTCATACTGATAGTCCCTGATTTTACCGGTTTACCCGATGGTATTATAGGTAAAGCGAAGATTTTTTCACCGCCTTCCCATGAAACGTTTTGTATAAAGAAAAGGAATTCTTCTTTCGCGTCTATTGTAAAAATATTTTTTCCCGATGATTTGGCCTGCGCGCCGTTTGTAAGGCGGATTAATGTCGGGACCTGGACGCCTATATCAAAAATGCAAATGTCAGGGTTTCCTGAAAAATCCGCAAGAAACGCTATTGCTTTCCCTGATGGCAAAAACTGCGGTAAATGATTGGCTGCTTTTTCGGGGTTTGGGATCCGGATATCTTCCTGTGTGATTATCGCGTCCTCAAAATATTTTAAATCACTTTCTATAAAAATTTCAGGATAAGTCTGGTTAGGCAAAGAAAATTCATAGGCAAGAAATTGCCCGTCCGGGGAAAAAGCGCAATTGTTCAAACTGAAAGGCCTTTGATATTTTGAAATATAATCAAGCTCTTTCCCGTTAATGTCAATAAACGATATTTGTGAAATAGGGACTTTTTGGCTGGAACTAACCGCTGGGACCTGGATAGCAATAAATTCCCCGTTATGTGTAACTGAGGGATTTAATGATAATTCGCCCGAGGTCTCAAATATTTTTTTCCGGGAGAAATCATTCGGGTCAATTAACATCAAACTGCGGTTTTTTCCCTGTTTTAATTCAAGTATTATTTTATTTGCTTTTTTTGCAGGGAATTTTGATAAATAATATCCTTCATTTTTGCTCTGCTGGGTCTTCACTGTCATTTTCACTGATTTGGCAATACGCTTAAATGACCCCTTGGGTTTAAGATATTGAAAAAATATAAGGGTGCTGAAAAGAATTATCAATGATATTATAATTAATTCCGGTAAAAATTTTTTCATACTGGATTTCCTTTAATAAATATATTTTTTTATTTAAGCTATGCGCCGGTAAATACTATTCTTGCTAATCCTACAAGGCCGGCATTTTCGCCTAACCTGGCATGCACTATCTTCAATTTTTTAACGGCGTCAGGAAACGCCCTTTTTTTGGTTTCAGAACGAATAGCCCCAAAAAGCTTTTGCCCTAACCCCGCGATCCCGCCGCCGATCACAATCATCCCTGGATTCAAGAAATTTGCTATATCTGCGGTAACTATTCCGATTTGCCTGCCAATGTCTTCAATGATCCTTTTGGCATTTTTATCGTTTGCTTTTGCGAGAACACCTAGTTTTTCAGGAGAACCCCTCTCTCCCAGCAATTTTTCCATCTCATCTTCTATTGCCTGCCGCCCGACATATCTTTCTAAACAACCGGTATTGCCGCAGTTACATTCTATTCCCTTTGGTTCAATCGTAATATGTCCTATTTCTCCCGCCATCCCGTCCGCCCCGTGAAAAATCCTGCCGTCCAAAATAATCCCTCCGCCAACACCGGTCCCTAACGTAATACAAACCATGCTTTTCGATTTTTTCCCCGCCCCCAGCCAATATTCTCCTAAGGCGGCGGCATTAGCATCATTCTCAATAAAAACCGGCTGTTTCCATGTTACAGATATTATCTTCCTGATTGGGACGTTAAACCAGCCGGGAAGGTTCGGAGGAGTAGAGACTATCCCTTTTTTTATATTTACCGGGCCCGGGCACCCGACCGCAACACCGGAAATATATTTCAGCAAATATTTCTTATTTGTAAAAAGTTTTTTTTGCTGCTTAATTATTTTCCTTATAACATAATCTTTGCCTTTTTGTGCTTCTGTAGGCGCGCTATTTGAATATATTATCCTGCCGCTTTCGTTAATTAACGCGCATTTTATAAAAGTCCCGCCAAGGTCCGTAACTAAAGCAAGCTTTTTGCCCATTATTAAATTCCCAGGTCTAAACTCAATCCGTAACTTTGCATCTCACCAAAATCAGCTTCAGCGCAAAGGCTTAAAATTAACATATTAAACTTTAACCCGACAAACTGTCTAAATCCCGTGCTTGTCGTATTCGCAAGAGACAAAGAAGAACTTTTAACAGAGAGTTCTGATTGATCAAAACTGATACCGGCATACGGAGTAATTATTCCTAGACCCTTACTAACCGAGGCCCCGTAGCTTAAAGAATTCAAATCGAAGTTTTTTCCGCCGCTTAAAACAGAATAGGCCAGAAATAAATTTACCGCAGGCGTTACTAAAGATCCTGCAAGCGGGGCATAGCTTATTTCTCCTCCCATGAGTGATAAACCTGTATTTGGCGCTATTCCTCCGCGCAGCCCAACATCAATACTAAAGGGAAGCCCTTTTTTAACATGTGCCACTGGAAGTGCCAGATAAGACGGTGTGCTCCATGTATTATCCAGTTTACTCCACAGCGACTTATCATCCAGTTTAACAGCGGTTGCTTCGATTCCCGCGTTAAAACCGATTAATCCTAACGGATTGGCGCCTTTATACTGTCTCCGGGCCAGTAAAAACCCAATCTGTTTCCCAAAAGAATCCAGCTCTTGCTGTGCAAAGTTAGCTATGCTTAATTCCGCCGCGCTAGAGGCAGAAACAAATAACAAAAAACATATTATGGATAGAAAACTGTTTTTTAAAAATTTCATAAATTTTATCCTCCTTTTTATTTATATATTTGAGTTTGATTATATCACACAAATAAATTTTTGTGAATTTTTTCGACCGCTAATTTTCAATTTTGATAGTTGACAATAAGAACAAAAAAATATAAAACAGCAGAATATGCTGTTAATTTTGCTTGTTAGGTAGGATGGGCCTGCTGGGCAAGACAAAAAATAAAAGGGGGATAAATGATATTAAGGAAAAGTTTTTTTACAGGATTGGTATCTGTATTTTTATTGGTTTGGCTGTTTAAAACAACATACGCGATTTCATATAATCCAACCGCGGATTTTAGTATTACCAACGGCAACCCGAACGGGGTCTGATCTTATGGCTGGATGCCAACGGATTTCAGCACGTTCAATCCTTATACAGCTTCTCAAATGAATCTTTCTTCACCTCAATGGTATAGAGAGCCGGCGTCATGGGATTATACGCCTATGATTTGGCGCATTGATGATGCTTATGTGCGAAACGGTGTTGCCCCGGGCCAGCTTTCTTTGCATCCTGGAAGCGGATTTGAAGCATCAGTATTACGTTTTACAGCGCCAACAGACGGCCTATAATCATATTTGTAATTAGATAAAACCAATTTTCAATAAAATATAGTATTGCTATTTAGTAAAATTATGATTAGAATTAAGAAAATTTTAGATAATGTCAAAATAGGTATGAAAGGAATGAAAGTTTTGAAACGGGGTAAATTTTAGATTTCTCCCTTTAGAAAAGGGAGATTAAGAGGGATTTGAGAGAATTGGCAAGTGTATTTAACACGATAA
>JBFMCF010000046.1 GCA_040754625.1 bacterium
CATGCTTCCAGAATGGGTTTTTACCTTCCTTATTTTTAGGTAGTGCGGTTTCACACTACTTTTTTACACGAAAAACCGCGCCAAATCAACACTTTTATTTTTAAATTCTAAAAGTGGCAAACTCGGGTGCAATCTTTTCAAAAAAGGCAGAGATTAGTTTGGATTTACCAACCCCAGAGATACCCACCACGCAAAAAGATTTGTCTTTAATTTTTTTTAACATCTTTCCCAAATCTTCTTCACGTCCAAATAGATTTTCAGATGTAATACGCGGTTCTACTTCTGTTATTAAAGGTCTTTTTATACCTCGCACTATCTTATTTTTGCTAAAAAAATCACAAGGGCAATAAATAAAATACTGGCCAGAAATAAAATAAACCCTAGTTTTCCCGCAATGAGGAGCGGGATTAAAGCAACAATTACACCTAAAGCACCGCCTGGAGAACCACGGAACCATTTTCCTAGCTTCTTAAACCATTCCATATTATTTCTTAATTTTACACAAATTAAAAAGTTCGATATTTTAATATATTATCACAAAAATTATCTGAATAGTCTATAGAGTGTCTGAAGTAAATCAAAATACAAAAAATATTTATCTTGCCGTTACCGGGACCCGAAAATTAAGCTTATATTTCTTCTTTGCCGCTTCAGATTCCTTGCGAATTTTGCTTATAAGCTCTTCGGTAGACAGCTTTTTTTCTTCTTCGTAAAGCGCTTCCCTGATTTTATGAATTTCTTCCATTGCTTTGGGTTCTTGATTCATCTTCCGCATTATATCATTATTTTAGGTAACCAAGAGAAAAATTTAACAGGCGGTGTCTTTTTAGCGCGCGGTAAAATTTCTGGGGTGGTTATGCCGTTTTGATCTAATTCCCCTGATTCTTTTTGAACGCATTCTCGAAATCTTGTTTAGCGTGAATTATTGCCAGTATTTGTATTTGATTTGAGGATATCTCATAGACGAGGCGGTAGGAATTTACAATTAATTCCCGTATATTGGGGTCATTTCTTTCGGGAACGATTCTGCCCATTTTAGGAAACTGTGCTAAATTTTCTGACTTTTCAATAAACTCCTGTGATACCTTAACGGCGTAATACCTGGAATCGCTCGCGATGTAATCATAGATATTCTTCAAATCCAGTTTTGCCGGGATTGACCAAATTACCATGATTTAACTTCTTCTTTCAGCCCTTCAACGGAAATGACTTTTCCTTCCTTGATTGCATCCTGCCCTTTTTTAATTTTATCGATTACATAAAGCCTGTACATAATTTCATCAATGTCGGCAGATTCAGGAAGTTTTGATATTACGTCAATGGCTTCTTTTTTTAAGGTCTGCATCTTTTGTCTCCTCAAATATTTTAAAAGTTGGTTATGTTACGATTTTTTCTCCGTTTGATGATTAGATTATATCACTATTTTTAGGTAATCAAAAGAAAAATTTAACAGGCGGCGTTTTCTTGCCGCGCGGTAAAATTCCTGGCAAGTTTATCAGAATAATATTTGTTCGTCAATAAATTTTACAAATATCATGGATATTTTTAGGTTCAAAACTCACTGTCAATATTCAGCGTCTGGACATCATAATTTTTCGCGATGTCACTGCTGTATCCGAGGGTAAGGTATTCGAGTACCAGGTTTTTAGGGAGTTTAAACACCTTCCATGAAAAACTGAAGGTTATATGGTTCTTCGCCGGCAGGCCGGAGAACAGGTTCGGCTGGTAATAATATCCTGTCCGGACGTTCAGGTCTTTTTTCAGAAAAACTGTCCTGTATTCCGCCCCCGCGTGCGGTGATAAGGAATATTTTCTTGCTAATTTGTAGTTGTTAAAGTTTTTTGCGAGACTGGAACCCACAAGCGTTTCATTCCCCTTGAATTTAGCGTAATGCAAGTCAATATCAAGAAAAATTCTCTTGGCGGCCTGGTAACCAATCCCGGTGTTTATCTGCATCGGCACATAGACATCATAAAACCATTTGAAACCCTGCAGGTTGTTATTCATGTTCTCGTCAAACCTGAAATGAGCGGACGGCTGGTACAGGAAACCCAGTGACAATTTATCATTGATTTTATACATAGCGGATAAATCAAAATTCAAAATGGTTTTCTCCTGCTTCAAATTGGTTTCAGCCGAGGCCGTTTTTTCATAAGAGGTTAAATTTGAGCTTAGTATTTTAGGCGTAACTGCAAACGACAGATTTTCTCTTAACTGCCAGATAAAAGGGACAAGAAACCCTCCGAGTTCAAGTCCAAACTCATATTCCTCGCCCGGGTTCCCGAGAGGCAGGACAAACTTGTCCTTTTTCGAGGTGTCATTTGTAAATAAAATATTATAACTTCCGTTCGCGTAAATACCCCATGTGAATTTGTTTTTCTTTCTCGTCCTGTGAAGAAATCCAAAGTTAAATATTTCCTGACTTGTCCAACTCACTTTTTCTAAAAAGACAAAGCTAATAAAATCAATGATTTAGCGATATAAAAGTGTAATTTTGTCGCACTAAGGTATAATAGGAGCATGTTTTATGTTCGTACTGTT
>JBFMCF010000047.1 GCA_040754625.1 bacterium
TTTTGGTCGTCTAAAAATATTCCGAATCGGTTTGAGTAAGATGTCATTTTTTCTACAAACAACAGTTGCTTTACAGTTTTAATAATTCGACCGATTGAAAATATGTACTTACTTCTCAGGAATCAAAGAATAAATGTTTCAATAATTCTCATCATATCTTTTTAAAATTATGTTATAATTTATTGCAAGGTTAAAATATTTAGGGAGAAAACCAATGTCACCAACAAAAGAAATAATATCAAAAGCCTTACATCTTAAACCAGCGGAAAAATCCATAGTTATTGAAGCTTTAATGAAAAGTTTAGATGTTCCCGATCCTGAGATTGAAAAAATATGGGCTGATGAAGCAGATAAAAGGTTGAAAGCCTATAAAGCTGGGAAATTAAAAACGGTTTCTTTTGAGGATATGTTTAAAAGAAAATAATCATGGAAATAAGAATTCTTGAAATTGCCCATTTAGAATTTAAAGAGGCAAAAGAATTTTGTGAAATAGAACAATCAGGTTTAGGTTCTAAATTTGAAAATAAAATTGAACAATCGCTTCTTCACATTAAGCAATTTCCACAAGCATGGCCGCCCGAACGTAAAGAAATCAGAAAATATTTAGTCAATAAGTTTCCTTACAAAATAATTTATTCAATACAAGATGACAAAATTGTTATTCTTGCATTTGCACATTTACACAGGAAGCCTGATTACTGGGTTGATAGATTAAAATTAAAATTTAAACAGGGCAATTAGAAGCAGAATAATATTAAGTTAGGATAATGAAAATGGTGCTTAAGAATTCGCGGGATGGGGTTTTAAAACAACTTTCAGCGATTCTTTCGCTTCAGAAGCGATATTAAATCCTTTCTGAATATCCTGCAAAGGGAATGTGTGTGTTATCATTCCTTTTACGTCTATCTTCTTATTTTTAATAAGCTTTAAGGATTCTTCAAGGTCGTCAGGGGCGGCGCCGTAAGATGAAACTATCGCGAGTTCGTTTCTCCAGAAATCAACTGTCGGGATCTTTATATCGGAATTTGGTATCGCGAAAAGTAAAATAACGCATTTTTTATCCGCGCATTTAAAAGTTGTTTCCACAGCCTGCATGGCGCCCGCGCAAATAATTATCCGGTCGGCTTTTATATCTATGTTTTGCGCCGCGTTTATTACTTCATCCGCGCCGTATTTTTTTGCCTGACCCAGCCTGTATTCATTCAGGTCAGAGGCAATAACCTTCGCGCCTTTAAATTTGGCCAATTCGATATTCAATAAACCGGAAATACCGCATCCCAGTATTAAGACAGTCTGGCCTTTTTTGATGCCGGTAATTCTCTGCCCCCGTACGACACAGGCAAGGGGTTCGATCATTGTTCCTTCATCAAAAGAAACATTTTTGGGCAGGATATAGGTACCTGAATCAACATTTATTTTCGGTACCCTTACAAATTCGCTGTAACCGCCCGGGTCATAATTTCCCTCGTGAAGGGTCTTACACGCGGTGTGATTGCCTGCGAGGCAGTATTTACATTTATCGCAGGGGACATGATGGCTTACAAAAACCCTCTGGCCGGTTTTGAAATTATTCGATTTGGATTCGACGATCTCGCCGACTATCTCATGACCGAGTACGCGCGGGGCCTTTTTGATCCTGTACCATTCCATGAGGTCAGTCCCGCAAATTCCACTGGATATTACTTTTACAAGTATCTCGCCTTTGCTGATTTGCGGAACAGGGCGTTCTTCGATTCTTATGTCTTTGTTATTGTGATAAACAGCGACTTTCATATTTTTTATTGTATCAAGGTTGACACTTCTGACACTTTGATACTTGATACTTTAAGCTTAATTGTATCAAAGTATCAAGGGCTAAAATATGACACATTTGACACTATGATATGATACTTTGACATATTAGGTTTTACTTTTTTATTTCCTTTTAACTTCGTCGTACAAATCTAACGCTTTCTTTACATTGGCTTTTTCATGAACAATCGCCTGCAACGCCCTTGCCATGGCTGTTGGATTGGGGCTCTGCCAGACATTCCTGCCAAGGTTTATACCTATCGCGCCTTTCTGCATGCCGTCGTAAACAAACTCAAGGACTTCTTTTTCGGTTTCACATTTGGGCCCGCCAGCCATAACAACGGGAACTGGGCACCCGCTGACGACTTTATCGAAATCTTTTTCACACCAGTATGTTTTTACGACATGCGCGCCGAGTTCAGCCGCGATACGGCAGCATAATGCAAGATAACGGGCTTCACGTTTTTCCATCTCCCTGCCGACTGCTGTCACAGCCATTACCGGTATCCCGTAATTTTCGCATTTGTTAACGGTGTCTGCAAGATTTTGTAGAGTTTCTTTCTCATAATCACTCCCGATAAAAACCGAAAGACCTACTGCCGAGGCATTGAGACGGATAACTTCCTCGATGGATGTAGTTATAATTTCATTTGCCAAATCTTTTCCAACCATGCTTGTCCCGCCGGATATTCTCAAAATTATCGGTTTACTGCCTGCTGCGTCAATACAGGAACGAAGCACGCCTCTTGTAACAAACAAAGCGTCACAATACGGCATCAGGGGCTTTACCGTTTCTCCCGGTTTTTCAAGCTTTGAAGTAGGTCCCTGGAAATAACCATGGTCTATCGGCATAAAAAAACAATGGCCGTCAGGTTGAATAAGTTTACTTAACCTATTTTTTAATCCCCAATCCATTTTTTCCTCCTATTTCGTAAACCGTTAAACGTAATGCGTGAAAAGCGTATATTTCTTCTCGCTTTCCACCTTTTTACGTTTTACATTTCACGTTTTACATGGTTTTATTATCAAAAATTCCTTTTGTATCAGCCAGTGATGAAACTGGTAAGTAGTGTATAAACAAGCCGTTTTGCATTTCTCACGGATTTTTTCATATCCGGGTGAACCTTCCTGTTCCGCGTTTAATTCCAGTTGCCTCGAACATTTCACGTCATTGCAGAATTCACGGCGTTTGTATTCAACAAATCCTTTCGGTAAAGCTGTCATAATTTCCTCATATGTTGATTAAAATAGAAGATATTATATCATTTTTCAAAAATATAATAAAGTAAAAAATAATTGCCTTGACCCTTTTATTCATTTTTATTATAATTCCATATGTAATTCATAACGAAATTTAATTAAACAGGAGGAGTTTAGCATGTCAAAAATTAACGATTTAGTTCCACAAAATGCCCGTAAAATAATAGGTAAATCCAGCAAGCTTTTACCTTTAAGTTCACATGATATATTAAAAACACTGAAAGGTGAAAAGGTTATTATAATGGCATGTAACGCGAGAATTAAACAGGTTGTCCCGGGAATAATGCGTGCCGCGAAGGAATTAGACGCTGTTATCGCGTTTGAACTGGCAAAATCCGAAGGGAATCTAAAAGGCGGATACACAGGTATGAATCCTTCTTTTTACGCAAAAACGGTTTTTGATTATGCGGAAAAAGAAAAGTTTTATCTTCCGTTTTTTATTCACGGCGATCATGTAACAACTAAAAGCCCGGCAACTGATGTAGTCGAAGATTCAAGGGCATTGATTAAAGCTGAACTTGAAGCAGGTTACACGTCAATCGCGGTCGATGCTTCATTTAATCCAAATCATGATAATGTGAAAATATCTGCTGACCTTGGAAAACACGCTCTTGACGCGGGTGCGGGTCTGGAAGTTGAAGTTGGTGAAATCCTTTCGACAGGTGTTGAGGCAAGAATAACCTCTGTGCAGGATGCGGTCGAATTTTTACAGGAATTAATAGAAGATAAAAAAATACACCCTGATTTTCTTGCCATTAATAATGGCGCTAAACATGGAAATTATAAACCAGGAGAAGAAGTTCACATTGATTTGAAACGAACGGAAGAAATACATAAAGCGATTAATAAATGGGGAGTCGTAATTGCGCAGCACGGCATAACAGGGACGCCATTACATTTGATGGGACAATTTGCCGACTGCGGAATTATGAAAGGAAATGTCGCGACAAATTGGCAGAATATAGCCCTTGCCAACATGCCCAAAGACCTTATGGATACAATGAAAAAATGGGTGGCCGACAATAAATTGGACATCAAATTTGTAACCAAAGAATTTAAATTGAACGAAAAAAATGATTTGCCTGCAGAAAATTTGCGCAAGATGGAAGATGAGGCTTATAAAAGCGCGAAAGAATTTATTACAGCCTTCAGGTCAAAAGGCACAGCAAGCAAAGTAATAAATACATTATAAAACAAAATATCCAGGAGCGAATGAAAGATATAGTTATTCTTTTTGGAATCGTAAAAACAGATTTTTATCGAAAAATAAAAAAAGATTAATAGAAAAACAAATTAAAAATAAAGAAAGCCCTGCTTTTAAAACAATTAGCAGGGTTTTTTAGTTTTATGAAATTTTTCGCGAATTTTTCAAAAAATCGCTTTACAAAACAACAATATTATATTAAAATGAACAACTATTCAAAATATTTGAATAACTGTTCAATTTATTTGCTTGATCATCAGGGAGAGAAAAAATGTTTTATTCCGATATGCAGGAATTTATCGGCTTTTTGGAAAAAAGCGGAGAGCTTAAAAGAATAAAAACAGAGGTCGATTCTAACCTCGAAATTACTGAAATCGCCGACCGTATAGTAAAAAAAAGCGGGCCCGCGGTATTATTTGAAAAAATCATGGGTTCAAAATATCCTCTTTTTATAAATATGTTCGGGACGAAAAAAAGAATGTGCATGTCGCTTGGTGTGGAAAAAATAGAGGAAATAAGCTCCAGGATAGAAAATTTATTTCCGAAAGACATGCCCAGAAATCTCTGGGAAAAAATAAGTTTTTTTGTGAATTTAAAAAAAATGGCCGACATACAGCCTCGTGTTGTCCGGGACGCTTTATCACAGGAAGTGGTTCAGGAAAACGGTTCGCTTGATGATTTGCCTGTTTTAAAATGCTGGCCGGGTGACGCCGGAAAATTTATAACATTTCCCCTGGTTTTTACAAAAGACCCTGAAACAGGAAAACAGAACACGGGTATGTACCGTATGCAGGTTTATGACGGTAAAACAACAGGGATGCATTGGCATGAACATCATGACGGTGCGAGAATTTACCGCAAATACCGGAAAAATAAAGAAAAAATGCCTGTGGCAATAGCTCTGGGCGCGGACCCCGCGGTTATATATTCCGCGACAGCGCCTCTCCCGCCGGGTGTGGATGAATTAATATTTGCGGGGTTCCTGAGAGGCAGGGCTGTGCCTGTGGTAAAGGCAAAAACTTCTGATATTCTTGTCCCCGCGAACGCCGAATTTATTTTAGAAGGCTATGTTGACCCGGTTGAATTAAAATTGGAAGGGCCTTTCGGCGACCATACAGGATATTATTCACTGGCGAATGATTTCCCCGTATTCCGCCTGACATGCATCACGCACCGTAAAAATCCGGTTTACCCCGCTACGATTGTAGGGCGGCCGCCTATGGAAGATTGCTTTATGGGATGGGCGACCGAACGGATATTTTTGCCTCTTTTAAAAATTACACTGCCGGAAATAAAGGATTTCAGCCTTCCTTTTGAAGGGGTGTTCCATAATTGCGCCATAGTTTCCATAAAAAAAGAATTTCCCGGGCACGCGAGAAAGGTAATAAATGCGCTCTGGGGAATGGGACAAATGATGTTTTCAAAGATGATTGTGGTGGTTGACGAAGACGTTAATGTGCAGGATTATTCAGAAGTGACCTGGAAGGTTTTTAATAACGTTGACCCGGGACGGGACACATTTATCCAGATGGGGCCTTTGGACGTATTAGACCATTCTTCTAACAGTTGGGGTTACGGCTCAAAAATGGGGATTGACGCGACCAGGAAAATGAAAGAAGAAGGGCATACACGCCCATGGCCAAATGAAATCAAGATGAGTGAAGAGATAAAAAAGCTGGTAGATTTGAAGTGGAAGGAATACGGATTTTAATTGTTTAAAATGAATAAAATTAAAATATTTTTTGAAATGGTAAAGATTGAACATACCGTTTTTGCCCTGCCGTTTGCTTATATCGGCACGATAATCGCTTCAGGCGGGATTCCAAATTCAAAAGAATTTATTTTCATAACATTGTCAATGTTCGGCGCGCGCAGTTTTGCAATGATGTGGAACAGGATTGTGGATCGGAAAATCGACGCTAAAAATTCAAGGACTTCCGGCCGCCATCTTGTCACAGGCCGGATGAATTTAAAAGAAGCGTTTATTTTCTGTTTTTTATCATTGGTTATTTTCATAGCTTCCGCTTTCAGCCTGGCGCCTTTAGCGCATATTTTATGGCCGTTTTTTATTTTACCGATGGCTGTTTATCCGTTTGCTAAGAGGTTCAGCTGGTTAAGCCATTTTATCCTGGGATTAAGCCTCGCTTTGTCACCGCTCGGGGCTTTTATAGCTGTTACAAATAAAATGCCGAATATACCTGTTTTATTGATTGCGGCAGGCATTCTTATATGGACGGCCGGATTTGATATTATTTATGCGTGCCAGGATTACGATTTTGACAGGAAAGAAGGGTATTTTTCAATCCCGGCCTGTTTTGGAATAAAAAATTCATTTTGGATAACTTCAATACTTCATTTTTTAACGGTTATTTTTTTCTTCCTGGCGGGTAAGCTGTTAGAACTGGGGTTTTTTTATTTTTCAGGGATTTTTATTATTTCTCTTTTTCTTGTATATGAAAATTTGATCATGCGAAGGGGAAAATTAAACACGGCCTTTTTTAAAATGAACGGGCTTGTAAGCATAACAATTTTTATTTTTACCCTGTTGGAATTTTGTTTATGAAGAAAAAAAATATAAAATACAAAATCAACGATAACGCGGAGTTGGACCATGAGGAATCGCTGTATCTTTTGCGGGATTGTTCCATGCATGAGCTCGGCGATTTGGCAAATGAAGTAAATAAACAAAAAAATAAAAATAAAGTATTTTTTAATGTCAACCGGCACATTAATTTGACAAATATTTGTGTTTCACGCTGTAAATTTTGCGCCTTCAGCAGAGACAAAGAGGAGAAAGACGCATATGTACTTAATATTGATGATGTGTTAAAGAAAATAAAAGAGTCATTGCCGATGGGGATTACAGAGGTGCATATCGTGAGCGGGCTTCATCCGGATTTAACGTTTGATTATTACCTGGATATTTTAAGGGCTGTAAAAAAGTTTGCTCCAGGCCTTCATATACAAGGTTTTACCGCGGTTGAGATCCATTATTTCGCGAAAATCACAGGCCTTTCTATTCCAAAAGTCCTTGAACAAATGAAGGAGGCGGGGCTTGATTCATTGCCGGGCGGGGGCGCGGAGGTATTCAGCCCGCGAATAAGACAGGAACTATGCCCGAAAAAGGCAAACGGGACCGAGTGGCTGGAGGTTATGATTGAAGCCCATCGTCTGGGAATGAAATCAAACGCGACAATGCTGTTTGGTCATATTGAAACACCCGATGAAATTATTGCCCATCTTATAACTCTTAGAAATATCCAGAATAAAACAGGAGGTTTTCAGTCTTTCATACCCCTGCCTTTTCATCCGCAGTTTACGCAAATGGAAAATTTTGAAAAACCCACAGGGTATGAAATCCTGAGAATGCTCGCGGTGTCAAGATTAGTGCTTAATAATTTTTTTCACATCAAGGCATTCTGGATTATGATGGGTTTGAGACTGGCGCAGTTGTCGTTAAAATACGGCGTGAATGATTTAGACGGCACGGTTGTTGAAGAAAAAATCACACATTCCGCGGGCGCGACCACGCCTGAAGATATTCCAAGGCGGGAATTAATCCGCTTGATCAAGGAAATGCATTTTATCCCGGTGGAAAGAGATACGCTTTACAATGAAATTAAGGAGTATTAATTATGGAATTTAGAGGATTGTTTAACGTAAATTTAAAAAAACCTCAAAAAAATAAAAACAGTTTTGAAAAACCGAGAGTAGGCCATATAAAATTCCTGAATTGTTTTCCGATATATTACGGCCTTGTCAAGAATCTGGATATAAATGATATGGAATTTATCCCGGGTTCGCCGACAGAATTGAATCAAATGATATATGAAAATAAATTGGATATTAGCCCGGTATCCTCGATTGAATATTTAAAAAACCAGGAAAAGTATTTATTGTGCCCTCACATAAGCGTTAGTTCAAACGGGAGCGTAAAAAGCATTCTGCTGCTCAGCAAATTGCCCGTCAAAAAACTTGACGGCGAAAAGGTGGCGTTAACAAGCGATTCAGCGACAAGCCATGTGCTGTTAAAAATAATTTTGGAAACAAAATACGCTATAAGGCCGAAATATTATGTTTCCAATTCAAACCTGGATGATATGTTGAAGGAAGCAAAGGCCGGCCTTTTAATAGGTGACAAGGCGTTAGAGGAAAGCTTGAAATTAAACGGTTTGTACCGTTATGACCTCGGTGAAGAGTGGAAGAGCATGACAAAAAAGAAGATGGTATACGCGGTCTGGTGTATTAGAAAGGAATTTGTAAAAAACAACCCTGATGCCGCGAAAAAACTCATGTGTTCATTCAAAAATTCTTATGAATACAGCGTAAAAAACATACCTGAAATTGCAGGGTCCGCCTCGACATGGGATAAATTCGATGAGGAGTTTATAAAAAAGTATTTAAGCGAACTGGATTTTTCTTTTGATAAAAACGCAAGAGAAGGGCTTATGGATTTTTATAATATGGCGAATGAGATCGGTTTGGTTAAAGGAAAAGGGAAATTAGAATTTTTTGAATAATATGAAAATAAAAAGACAGGTTTCTGAAATATTAACAAGCGCGGTTTCCGGGGAGAGGATTTCGTCCGAAGAGGCTGTTGTTCTTTTCAATGAAGCGCAGATTTACGAGTTAGGACACGCAGCGGATAAGCTGAGAAAACAAAGATTTAACACGAATCAAATTACTTTTATAATTGACAGGAACATCAATTATACCAATATTTGTGTTAACCAGTGCGGGTTTTGCGCTTTTTGGCGTGATGAACAAAATCCTGAAGGCTATTTGCTGGGAGAACAGGATATACTTAAAAAGGTTGAAGAAGCAGTCAGCGAAGGGGCGACACAAATAATGCTCCAGGGTGGTTTGCACCCGGAATTGAAGATAGATTATTATTTGAAGATTTTCAAAAAGATCAAGGATAAATTTAATGTTGTCCTTCACTCCCTTTCTGCCCCGGAGATTATGCATTTAAGCCGTAATTCGGGTTTGGGCCTGGAGGAAACAATATTGCGCCTGAAACTTGCGGGCCTTGATTCCCTGCCGGGGGCAGGCGCGGAAATTCTAACGGATAAAACAAGAAAGAGAATAAGCGGAAAAAAAATCAATACAGATGAATGGTTTTTGGTTATGGAAACTGCCCACCGTTTTGGAATTTACTCTACCGCAACAATGATGTTTGGTATCGGAGAGGAAATTTCAGAACGCGTTGAACATATGGACCGCGTCAGAAATTTTCAGGACAAAACAGGAAATATAAGGGGTTTTATTCCATGGACTTTCCAGCCGGGGCACACCCGGATAGGAGGGAAAGAAGTTCCGGCAGAGGATTATCTGAAGACCCTTGCTATTTCGCGTTTATATCTGGATAATATTCCTCATATCCAGGGGTCATGGCTTACACAGGGGGAGGAAATCGGCCAGCTTTCCTTGTTTTTCGGCGCGGATGATTTGGGAAGTATTATGCTTGAAGAAAATGTTGTCCGGGCCACTGGTGTATTGCGCAGGATGAACACTGGCAAGATAGTCCGTTTAATAAAAAAAGCAGGATTTATCCCCTGCCAGCGGGACACAGAATATAAAGTTGTAAAAGAATTTTAATGCGGGAGCTGGTTTTTAACCCGCCCTTATAAATTGGAGTTTAATTTGCAGAATGTTCCTTTCGCAATCATAGGCGGCTCGAGCACTTTTTCCATATCCTTTCCTGAGGGCCTGAATGATAAGAAAATAAAAATTATTTCAAAAGAAAAAACTTATTTAACACCTTTTGGAAAAAGTCCCGCATTAACTATTTTTAAAATTAATGATAAAAAAGTTGTTACTTGTAAAATGCACGGATGGCAAAAAGACTGTTCAAGAGGAGATTCTTCACGACGTATTTTTTGGGTATTTCGTGAAATGGGTGTAAAAAAGATACTGGCCGAAGGCGGGGTAGGCAGCATCAATAAGAAAATGATCCCAGGAGATATTTTTATTCCAGATGATTATATTGATTTTTCAATGCGTAGAAATATAAACATAGCTGATGATTATCTATTAGTTATGAGGGACCCCGTGTGCCGTAATTTAAAAAAAGAATTTATAAAAGTATTAAAAGATGGGTTTTGCTATAAAGTATTTCCGAAGGGGATTTACGCGGTAACGGACGGGCGGCATTTTGAGAGCAGGGCCGAGATAAAACTGTTGAAAAAATTTGATGCGGACGCTGTCGGGCAGAGTTTTTGCCCTGAGGTTTATCTCGCACGTGAAATCGGCGCGTGTTATTGCGGGATTTATCTTGTGGTGAATTTTGCCGAAGGCGTCGTCAGGGAATGGGATTATGAAAAATTCCGGCATCTTTTTTATTCAGAATCGAAAAATATCGGAAAAATACTGGCGGAGACAATAAAATATCTGAATGAAGACAGAAATACATGTTCCTGCGGTAATCTCAGGATAAAGACCTTATTGACTAATGGCAATTAAAAATAAAAACCAGGTCATTCTTTGCGCGTCTTATGTTTTACCGGTTTCATCTTCTCCAATAAAAGAGGGAGCGGTTGTAATAGAAGGCGATAGTATCAAGGCCCTCGGTCATTCCAGCGTTATCAAAAAAAAATATCCAAAAATTCCAGTTCGAAGTTTTCCGGATTCAATTTTAATGCCCGGTTTGATAAATTGTCATGTGCATCTGGAATACTCGGCTTCAGGGCCCTTATTAAAACAAACAAATTTTATCGACTGGATAAAAGATTTAATTCATAAACAAAAAATATTATCAGAAAAAAAAATAAATTTGTCCATTAAGAAAACGCTTGATGAAATTATATCTTCAGGCACTACAGCTGTCGGAGAAGTATCGCGAAGCGGCAAAAGTTTGTCCGAATTGAAAAAAAGCGGGCTAAAAGGTGTTTTTTACAGTGAATTTGTGGCGGTTGACGACAAAAGGATGAAAAAGGCAATATGCGGTTTTGAGGCAGATTTCAGAAAAACCAAAATAAAAATTGCTGAATCTAATCTCAAAATTGGTGTTTTTCCGCATTCAGTTTACACGCTTTCCGGGAATTCTTTAAAATATATTTCTTCATTTTTTAAAAAAAATGGTATTCGCTGCGGCATGCACGCGGCGGAATGCCCTCAGGAAAATGATTTTATTTCACGGGGTTCAGGGCAATTGGCTGAATTTATCAGATCGTTTAACTTGGAAATTGTCCCTTTGCCGGGAAAATGGCATGATACATCCGCGTATTTAAAAGATGTAAAATTGCTTAATCCTTTAACACAATTGGTCCATTGTGTTCATTTACAGGAAAAAGATTTCCAGGTTTTGGAAAAAACGAAAACAAGCTTAGTGGCCTGCCCGAGAAGCAATTATTTGCTTAAAAACGGTGAATTCCCGGCACACCTGGCTTTAAAATATAAATTAAAAATAGGAATAGGAACAGACAGCCTGGCCAGTAATTATTCAATGGACATGTTTGAGGAAATGAGATTGTTAAATGATATTATAAATAAAAACAAATTTATAAAGAATTTTAATAAAAAATTAATATATGAAAAATTAATCAGAATTGCGACACTGGGCGGCGCGGAAGTTTTGGGAATTGAAAATGAAACAGGTTCATTGATTGAGGGGAAGAAAGCGGATTTGATAGTTGTCAATATTAATGACAATAAAAAAATGTTTTCTCCTCTTGAATATATTATTTCCGAAGCCGCGGGCGGTGATGTATGTTTTTCCATGATTAATGGATTGATAAAATATGATAGAGTGAAAAATATGGCAAAAGCAGGATTATTTTGATAAAATATTAATATAGTCAAAGGGAATTTTAAATGAAAAAATATTTTTTAGTTGCCGTTTTATTGCTGGCGTTTTCCAGGACAAATGCTTTTGTAAAGCAGGATAAGATCAATACTACGTGGGAAAACAAAGACGGATATTTTTATATAAAGCTGGGATCGGAAGACAGTTTGCGAAACGGGTCAGTATTGATTGGTTTTGATAACCAAAACAGGCCTTTCTTCTTTGAGATATTGGGTATCCTTGGGCCGAATTATTCCTTGTTTCAGAGAATCGAATTAGTGTGGGACAATAATGAAAATAAAACAAATAAAGTGTTTTTAGACAAGATGAATCTTGATAAGGCGCTGGAAATATCGGAAATATACGACAGTTTTGACCAGGTATTGGTGAATAAATTGAAAGAGGCGGAATTAATTTATAAGAACGCTGTTGAAAATTATGATAAGAGAAGACTTAATTTAAGCAAAAAATATTTTGAGGAATGTTTAAATATTGTGAATAATTATAAAGATTCAAATGAAATATTGAATAATTTAAATAAGGATATGGCGGTTTATAGAAGAAAAACAGAGATAAATGACGGTATATGGAAAAAATCCATGGAACAAGCGGATAATTTTAAGTCTGAGGATAAGTTTAAAGAGGCCCTGAATGTTTTCCAGAATTTGGCTTTAGATTACCCGCTTAATAAAAAAATAAGGGGTGAATTGGGCCTTTATTATGCAGAAATGGGGAATATATATTTAAATAATGATTATTTAAAAGAAGCTGTCAATGAGTTAGAGGAACTGCTTTTTATAGACCCGGGAGCCAACAGCATGCGGAGAGAATTGGCCTTTCTTTATTACTACCAGGGTGATAAAGACAATGCAATGCGGCATTTCGAAAAACTGCTTTCCTCAAGCAAAGATGAATCTGCGGAGGAATTAAGGGAATTGATAAATAAACTTCTTTTTATCTCTTCAAAACAGGCAAATAATCCGGCAAAAGGAATGTGCAGTTTATGCCTTAGTTCTATCACAGGCAACGTGATACGTTTCACTAATGGTTTGACTATTTGCGACAAATGTAATGAGGGGCAGGTCCATAACAGGCAGGATATAAAAACTTATTATAAAAAAATTGAAAGTTTTTTTGTGGAAAGATATAATATGAAAATCAGGAATATTAAAGATTTCATACCTCAAAACGATTTTGGGCTCAAAGAAATCTCATCTGCTGCCGCCGATAAAGATGTTCCCTTCATATTTTTTAAACCTGTCTATACAGAATATGAAGTCCATTATTTGGATTTATTGCCCCGTGTGCTTATTATAGAAGGACTAACATCTGAATATGTAAGGCTTTGGCTTGACGAACAAAATCTGGCTTGTACGGATTTACAGATGGAAACGGGAAAACGGGGAATCATAATGTTTTTTAAATATGTTTTACTGAATCATTTTTTGTGCAGGGAGCAGATTGGGAGATTTATTTATCAGAATGATTCAGCTTCTTTGGATTTCAGGAGAATAAAAGCAATTGTGGAAATGAAAGGAGAAGGTAAATTAATAGAAATTGTGAGAAAATGTTTTGAAAGGTAACAGCTAAATCCTGGCGCTTTTGGAATAAATAACCAGGCTTAATAAAATTATATTAACACATGCAATAATTATAAGTGTACTATAGATTCCCAGCAGCGGTATTAATAACGCAGTGGTTAACAGTGCTCCAAGCCCTGATCCGAATAAATCAAACGCATATATTTTGCCGGGATAAATCCTGCCATTATTATCAAAAGAAATTTTCCCTGCCAAAGGGAATAACCCTCCTATGATGGAAGAAGGGATGAATAAAATGATTAAAAATGCGAGATTATTTATTTTTATGCTGTTTATCGAAAAGATATAAATGAATATTATAATAAACAGCGGGTATAATGATAAAAATAGAAATAGATAAATAAATGTTTTTGAGGGGCTTATAATTTTTTCTAAAGACTTTGTCAGTAAATAACTGCCGCAGGCCAGACCCGCCATAAAACCGGACAAAATTAAACCAAGTTGAAAATAAAGGTATCCGGTTATAATTTGGAAAATAAGGCTTACGATAAGTTCCAATGAGATACCGGTGAACCCCGCTGACATTATCGCGAACGGTATAAAATCAATCTTTCCAGGCCTCGAAAAAAGAAGCAGGAATAAACCTATTGTAAATATAAAACCCAATGTTTTTTCTATTGTAAAAAAAATTTCAATTTGATATATCATTTTCGCCAAATTGCTTGAAACACGGCTTGACCACAGAAGAAGATCATAAAAGTAGTTGACAGGGATGAAATCCCTGTTTATTTTTTGTGGGATTTTTAGCTCTATGCTTAGCTTGTTAATTCTATCTTTGGATAAACGGAACGGAAGTTGCTCAGATGATAAAAACAATGGTTGAATATCAGATGTTTTTAACCTTTCAGCCAGGGCCGGACTTTCAAGGCTTATTCGGCCTTTTTCAAGGCCCGAAAGAAATATATTTGTTCCTCCGGGCACAATTTTTACATCGGGAAACACATTAATTAATGTGTGGTATGTACTGCCTAATAATTTTTTCTGCTCGGGGCTTATATAATTTTCCCCCGAAGGCAAAGTTAATGAAAATATCCCGCCAGGGGACAATGTTTGCTTCACCTCCATGAAAAATTCCAATGTGTAAAAACGGTTCAGGGAACTTGTATATGGTTCCGGCAGGCCCATAATTACAAGGTCAAATTTTTTTGCGGTATTTTTTATGAACGACCTGCCGTCTGTATTTATTAACGAAATTTTTGGATTATTAATGAAAGATACAGCCTCTTCAGGAAGTATTTTTTTCGCGGAATTAATAATCAGCGGATCAATTTCGACAAAAATAATTTTTTCAATATTTTTATATTTTAAAAGTTCTGCCAGGCTTCCGTTTAACCCGCCGCCTATGACAAGGGCGTGTTTCGCCTCAATATTTTGTAATGCTGTAAGATGGATTTCTTCAGCCGACATTTTATCGGGATAAGTAAAGGCATACAATCCATTATTGTAAAAACTTATACTATTCTCTTTTTCCAGGGCGGTTATCCTGCCATAAAATGATGATTCATCAAGCAGGACTTTATAGCCGGGCCAATGTTTTTTAAGAGAAATGCCGTCTAAGGTTTTAATAAATCCATCAAAAAACATACTTAAAGTAACACACAAACATAGAATAGCTAATATGGTATTAAATCTATTAAAAATAAAGTAGTAAATTAACATGCAGTTTAAAAATAAAAATGCTCCTGTGACAAAAACAATATGCCATGTTGTGAGGAATTTAATTAAAACAAGGTTGCCTATTATACCGGCAAAACCCGCTCCCAAGACATCAAACATATAGGTATAACCAATCGATTTCAGGGGCTGTTTCAGAAAAGCATTCCCCATTTGACAGGCAATTGGGAACAAAAACCCCGATAAAAGACAGAAAGGGGTTATAAATATAAAACTATTTAAAATCATTGTGCCGGGGCCGATGATTTCCCCCTGGGAAGGTTTATAAAAAATTATGTTGCTTTTAACCAGGAAAATTATGGTAAATAATATAAAAAAAAGAAATATTTGGCTTATTGCGAAAAATAAAGGCGGGTTTTTTAATTTTGGTGTTATTTTTTGGCTTAAAAAACTCCCGGATCCGTTTCCAAACAGCCAGAAACATAAAATAATTCCAAGCGACAATTCATTGCCGTAAAAGATGACAAAAAGTTCCCTTATAATAACAATCTGGCTGAGAAATATTGAAAATCCGAAAAGCAATATTATGATGGAAAATTTCTTACGCATAGAATGATAAATATCACATAATTTAGTAAATATCAAGGACTTCTTAGTCTGTGAAATTCAAGTTATAACTTTGAATTGTTAAAATAACTTCCTGATTCTTCTTGACCGTCCAGGCCTAATGGAATAAAATATCGTAAATAGCAAGCCGTAAAACGTAAATGGCAGAAGAAAAGGGGAGAAACAATGGA